>CALHBQ010000233.1 GCA_937930815.1 uncultured Saprospiraceae bacterium
GGTTCAAATAATTGAGTCCCATAAGTCGTAAAGCAATCCAATAATGGATGTGTAAAAATCGTCCAAAAGAAAAACCAAACCCATTCTTTATAAGTGATTTTTACAGGTTCAAGATCGGTTCGGATATAATTTTGCCACACCCTGCTCATCAACCAACCGAAGCCTATTACACTGATTCCAATTGCAATGATGTTAAAAGAACCTGATGCTATTTTGAAAATCATATTGAAAATACCGAATGCAAAAGCCAAGAACATCGCTGCAAAAAGAGAAGTAGTTATTTTATGCGGCATTGATTTGTAATAATCACTTTCATACAATCGCCAAACGAGCCAGCCAACAATCCAAGGCATCACCACCGCAAAAAGAATAGAATGAGAAATACCTCTATGAAATGCCAATGCCCCCATATCATCCATGAAAAAATTAGCGACCACATCCAAGTCGGGAATAGTACCTCCGACGGCTCCCCACATCATTGCTCGGTTTCCCAATTTCTTACCTAAAACGATTTCTCCAACTGCTGCACCGAGTGTAATCTGGGTTAATGAATCCATTAATGAATGATTAAATTTTTAAATGATAGAATGATTAAATCTTAGTTTTAATCTGTACTTCGAGCGCAACCGAGAAGCACGAAAACAAAGAAACGATTTTCACTTTTGTGCTTCTCGACTTCGCTCGAAGTACGACTTGATTTCAAACCGCAAATATGAGGATATGTTCGACATATTCAATAGAAACATCTTCTTTCCAAAAGGTTAAGATTCAGTGAATTACCCCTTTTTTAAGATGAAAATGGATTAACTTTGAGCAAAAATAGATTTCATGACTAAGAAGTTGACACTATACATTGTTGCATTGGCGGGCATTCTTACGCTGGCCGTTTTTGGTTCTTATAAAGAAAAGGAGGAAAAACTACCTAAGATTGATAATAGTTCCAAAGAGGTACTTTCTCAACGAGTGGAATCCGTTACACTAACCAGATCGTTTGATTTGGCAGGTGAGGTGATTCCTACCAAAATTCCAGATATCAGAGAACGATTGGAGCGGGAGCTGTTGAGAAATGCATATTATCACTCAAGTACGGTCATGAATATCAAACGTTCAAGACGTTTCTTTCCAAAAATTGAGCAGATTTTGGCAGAGGAAGGCGTGCCTCAAGATTTTAAATTTTTGGCTGTAGCCGAAAGTGATTTGACGCAAGCAACTTCTCCAGCTGGAGCAAAAGGCATATGGCAATTTATGAAAGGAACAGGCAAAGAATATGGTTTGGAAGTCAACAATGATATTGACGAACGGATGCATTTCGAAAAATCGACCAGAGCAGCTTGCAAATATTTGAAAAAGCTACATGCAAGATTTGGTAGTTGGACAATGGCCGCAGCTGCTTACAACATGGGCGGTTCTCGTTTGAAAAAGGAGAGCGCTGCTCAAAAATCAAAACATTACTACGATTTAAACTTGAATCAAGAAACTGCTCGATACGTTTTTAGAATTGCGGCATTGAAAGAGTTGATGACCAATCCAGAAACTTATGGTTACTATTTGGACCCACAAGATTACTATCAAGAATTGACTGATTACAGTACGATTGAGCAAACGACAACTGTTGAAAATTTAGGAGATTTTGCTTCTAAATACGGAATCAGTTACCGCCAATTGAAGGTTTATAATCCGTGGATGAAGAGCACGCGATTACCAAATGCAAGTGGCAAACGTTATGAAATAAAGATTCCGAATAACAAGTATTAAAATACATTTTTAGAAAACATTACCTTGCTCATAATGTTACCAATAATATGTTCCCTGAGCAAAGCCGAAGGGAACAGTAGCAAAGAACTGATTTTCATATTGTTATCTTTGATTTTACCCAGAGAATAACTTCAATGCATCACTAACCAAACACTAATCTTCATGTTTGATTCCACAATCGAAAACGAACTCATGGTAAATTCCAGAGAAGATCTTACGCAACACCTCAACACAATCGAAGAAGCGATCGCAGATATTAAGGCTGGTAAAGTCATCATCGTAGTAGATGATGAAGATCGTGAAAATGAAGGTGATTTCATTTGCGCAGCAGAAGCTGTTACACCTGAGATTATCAATTTCATGGCAACGCATGGTCGTGGGTTGATTTGTACGCCCATTACACAGGAGCGCGCAAACGAAATGCGATTAACTCCAATGGTTACTGAAAATACGGACATGCATGGGACTGCTTTTACTGTTTCAATTGATTATAAAAAGAAAGGTTGTACGACTGGAATTTCTGCCTATGATCGAGCAACTGGTATCAAAGCAATTACTGATAATATGACACATCCGGGAGATTATGCTCGGCCTGGACATATTTTTCCATTGATAGCAAAGAGTGGGGGCGTATTGAGAAGAACTGGACATACAGAGGCAGCAGTAGATTTAGCAAAGTTGGCAGGTTATTATCCAGCAGGCGTTTTGATAGAAATTTTGAATGAAGATGGCACGATGGCACGTCTTCCCCAATTAGTAAAGATTGCTCAAAGGTTTGGTTTGAAAATCATCACCATCAAAGATTTGGTGGCTTATCGCATGGAGCGCGAACGCTTAGTTGAGCGCGCAGAAGAAATGGAATTGGATACGCCTTATGGCAAATTTGACCTTATCGCTTATCGCGAAACGAATAATGATCAGACTCATTTAGTGATTAAGAAAGGGGAATGGAAAGAAGGTGAACAAATCCTAACACGTGTTCATGCTGGAACAAATGCAGGAGAAATTTTTGCGTTAATGATGAATGGAATTAATCAAGAATTTCAAAAAACATTGACCCGCATCAATGAAGAAGGAAAAGGGATACTTCTTTTAGTAAGACAAAAAGAAGAGGGAGATATACTTTTAAAAACCCTCAAAATGCTTAAAAAGCAAAAAGAGGAAGGCAAAAGAATGTATCCGTTTTTCAAACAATCGAAAGATGATTCGCAAAAAGATATTGGTATTGGTGCTCAGATTTTGAATGATATGGGTATCCGTCAAATCCGCCTTTTAACAAACTCACCAAAGAAAAGAATTGGCTTGATTGGGTATGGATTGGAGATAGTGGAGAATGTGCCTATTTAGGAGAGAATGAGAAAGTGAGAGTTTGAGAGCGAAAAAAAATGCCTGCAATTTCAAATTGCAGGCATTTTTTATTGTTTGGAATGTGAACTCGTTATCTGTGGCGGGAGGCAGGTCAGATTCAGCCGGTAGGCCTTTGAATCTGACGAGCTTTTTTTGTTTTCCCGAAGCAAGTTCTGGACAAGCTGTTTTTTTGGCGATAGCAAAAAATGAAAAGCACTGAATATCGTATTTTCCTAAAAATTTAGGCTAAACAAATTAAGATTAATTACAGCTATCTGTTTGCTTTAGAACAAACAAAAAATCCCTGCAATTACAAATTGCAGGGATTTTTTTTGTCCTCTGTCACTCCTCAACTTCTTCATAATCGATGAAATCATCTTCTGGGGTGTCATCCTCAGGTGGCTGAATACTCGGTTGAGTAAACATGCGATAGGCTACATAAAATAGCCCCATAAGAAACAGATACTTTATCATATTCGATTAAACAGATTTCTGAGAACCAATCGCAGCGCTCATGTATTCTCTATTCAAACGAGCGATGTTAGTTACACTGATGCCTTTTGGACATTCCGCTTCGCAAGCCGTAATATTCGAACAGTTACCGAAACCTTCTTCGTCCATTTGATTAACCATCTTCAAGGCACGTTGAGCAGATTCAACCTCACCTTGTGGTAATAAAGAAAGGTGTGAAACTTTTGCAGAAACGAACAACATTGCGGATGCGTTTGGACAAGCTGCAACACAGGCACCACAACCGATACATTCAGCTGCATCCATCGCCATCGAAGATTGCTCTTTTTCGATTGGAACGGAGTTTCCATCTGGTGCATTTCCGGTATTTACAGAAACAAATCCACCTGATTGAATGATTCTATCAAAAGCAGAACGGTCAACTACCAAGTCTTTTAAAACTGGAAAAGCAGCTGCCCTAAATGGCTCAATTGTAATCGTATCGCCATCTTTATAATAACGCATGTGCAATTGACAAGTCGTTGTTCCACCATTTGGACCATGTGGTTGACCGTCGATTACCATGCTACAAGCACCACAAATACCTTCTCGGCAATCATGCTCAAAGGCAACGGGCTCTAATCTTTTTGAAATTAAATCTTCGTTTAGTACATCAAGCATTTCTAAAAATGACATGTGCTCAGTGGCAACAACTTGATGTGTCTCGAAACTCCCTCCTGAATTGGCGTTTTTTTGTCGCCAGACTTTTAAAGTCAAATTCATATTGATACTTTTTTCTTTGAAATGGAGACACCAAAATTGACTATTGGTTCATCTCTATTGCGAACATAACAATTTTAGAAATTCAATGCTTTCTCTTGACCCAAAAAACTATGAACACTTCCTTATTTAAATTCATTCTATTTTGAGTAAAGATACAAAGCGTTGCTTTTGTATCTATTAAAATATGGCATTTCTAAAATTGGACTTACTTTTACAAATCGCTTAATAAGTAACAATTTAAAATTATTTTTTCGAAAATAAGGGGTAGTTACTTAGAAAAATAAAAAGTCAAAAAATGAACAAACCACTTGTCGGTATCGACGACATGGCGCTCTATGTGCCTAAACTTTACTTACCTATCGAAACGCTCGCTAAGGAGCGAAATATTGAATATGCTAAATTGAATCGTGGGCTTGGATTGGAACGGATGGTTGTTCCAGACGTGCATGAGGATGCTGCTACAATGGCCGCAAACGCAGTAGTTGAAATTATCGATAGAAATAAACTTAATCCCTCGGAAATCGGTCGTATTTATTTAGGAACGGAGTCTGCTTTGGATGGGGCAAAACCTACCGCCACTTATCTTTTGGAGATGCTTCGGAGGAAATATCGTTCAACTTTCGGCGTCGATTGTTTCCAAAATTGTGATGTAGTAGACTTGACTTTCGCCTGTGTAGGTGGGGTTGATGCACTTCAAAATACAATGGATTGGGTGCGTGGTGATGCAGAAAGAGTTGGCATTGTAGTTACTTCTGATTTTGCAAAATATGAATTGGAATCAGGTGGCGAATACACCCAAGGGGCAGGAGCAATTGCGATGTTGATTAAACAAAATCCACGATTGGTTTCGATTGAAGATACCTTTGGTGTTGCGACTCAAGGTGTTCATGATTTTTATAAACCAACGCGCTCTTTTTCCAAAAAAGATTTGATTCAAGAGGTTTTAGATCTTGCTGATTTGAAAGATATAGATGCAGGTAGTCTTATCGAAAAGTTGCCCGATTCATTGCAAGTCAATGGTGTTTTAGATGATAACGATGAAGTTTTAGAATTGCACAAAGCAACTCCAATTTTTGATGGCCAATATTCTAATTGGACTTACCAAAACAGAATCCGAGAGGCCTATTTGAATTATTCTAAAAAGGCAATTCAAAAAGGTTTGATTCAAGAAAATGAAGATGTTTTGTCCCGTTGGGAACGGCTGATTTTTCATCTTCCTTATGCTTTTCATGGAAAACGAATTGCTTCTGAATTTTTCATGATTTCATTAAAGAAAAGAGGAGCGTGGGCGGCTTTCGCCGAAAAATTGCCACCTGAACCAATTCAAGAAAACTTCAATACTTTGGAAGAGTATGAAGGTGAAAGAGTTTCATTCTTAAGAGCGATCACTAAAACGGATGAGTATCGATCTTTCGTTAATCAAAAACTTGAAAAAGCGCAGCGCGCATCTTCTTTGGTGGGCAATATGTATGCTTGCTCCATTTTCTTAGCCCTGATGAGTACTTTAGAATCTGACATGGAAGATGATGTTGATTTAGTTAATAAACGAATCGGATTTGTTGGTTATGGAAGTGGATCGAAATCTAAAGTTTTCGAAGGCGTTTTGCAGTCTGATTGGAAATCTATCGTTTCAAAATTTCAAACCTTTAATAAACTAAAAGAAGGTCATGAAATTGATTATTCAACTTACGAAAAGGTACATCGTAAACAGTTGAAAAAGAGTGTGTTATCACCAAAAGAAGAATTTGTAATTGAAAGAATAGGAACCGAAGGTGTTCGGTTAGGCGCAAGATATTATGCTTGGAAAACAGCTAATATTTTAACATCCTGATAACTCAAATTTTAACTATTGAGGTGTTTAATTCATAGAATTACTCAATTAATATTATATCTTTGTGACATATGTTATGCGTTCTTTGAACCATTAAACATATGTCTACAAGTTATTTACCCATCGAATTTTAAAAGCTTCCATCCACCTAAGTTAACGCCTCTATCTGTAAAGTCTGATTTACAGATCAAACTCTATTAGCGTTATAACTCCAAATTCAAAAAAAGAATTAGTATCGACAGTCAAAAAACTGGCTGGTAAGGGTGCGTCTAAATTTCTATGATTATCGAAATCGAGGAAATTTAGACACACCATTAAGAATAAACTGCCAGCGTCTATTTAATATTTTTTGGGTTAAATAGGGCGCTCGGCAGTTTTTTTATTTTTATTGAAATTATCTCAAAAGGGTAACGTCTCCTTCAAATAATTTCGTTGCTCCGTTTTTGTATTCTAACTCTGCAAACCAGACGAAAACTCCAGTGTTTAAACGCTTTCCTTTAAACTTTCCATCCCATCCTCCAGAGATATCGTTAGGTTCGATATTGAAGAATTTATGAACTGGTTCGCCCCATCTATCATAGACCATAAATGATTTTATGACCGCCACAGTTTGATCGGTGAATGGCATAAAAATATCATTGATGCCATCATCATTCGGCGAGAATGCATCTGGAGTAAATACGCCGTCTTCGGTATTTTCAACTTGCAAAGTGATGTCTGCCAAGGCATTACAACCATCTTCGTTGAAAGCGACAATTGAGTAAGTGGTAACCGTTTCTGGCGAAACCCATTGAGAAAGGCAACTTGGAGCAATTATAGGGTCGCAAATATCAAATGCGTCAGTTGGTGACCAACTGATTGAATCAATTGCACTTGAACCAACTGCAGTCAGTTGAGTACTATCTCCAAACTGAATGATATTGCTACCATTTCCAGAAGTAACAGAAAGGGTAACTGAAAATTCGTTTGGTTCTAAAATTTCAAAGTTTGTAGAGTCTTTACAGCCATTCGCATCTTCCAAAACCAAGGAATAAATACCTGGCTCCAAATTAGTAAATGTATTTTGATCTGTAAATGCACCTCCATCAAAGGAGAACATATAAGGCGTCAATCCTCCAGAAACATTATTCACCTGAATGACACCATCATTATCTCCAAAGCAGTCGATTGGAATTGCGCTTGCGTCAAGTAAAGGGAAATCAGATGAAACGGTAACAATTACCTCGTCAGTAGCAGAACAACCTGCTGCGTTCGTAACCGTTAAAACATAAGTATCAGGTCTTGAAGTTGTCGTCGTTGCAGCACTTGGAGCATCAACTGTTCCTGACCATGAATATTGAGCACCAGTTGTGGAACTGCCTCCCAGCATGACCTCTGTATCATCGCAATTGATTTCCCTATCCATACCAGCATCTGCGGTTGGGTTTGCGTTAACGGTTATTTCTACTGTAGTTGAGGCATCGTTACAAACACCGCCACCATCTACTAAATATTCGAAAACATAAGTATTGACACTCACTCCATTTGAGATGAAAGTACCTGCTGCTGGATCGAATGCTGAAGTGACTGGATTGAGTGAATTATCAACCCAGTTTCCACCCATATCAAAGTTTTCGATTAAATCGAAAAGGGAAATTAAAGTATCAACCCCTTCACATAACTCCCAATCTTGAATCAAATCTCCAGCCGAAGGCGCTGCCACAATTTCAATCGTTTGAGTTGAACTTGAAGGACAACCTGCGACAGGCATGTTTAGTGTAAATTCTAATTCATAATCGCCTGATGATGAGTTGTTTATATTAAAATTATTTCCAGTGATGGTTGCCATTGAGTTGCTTGGTGCGGATAGAATTGACCAAGTTCCAGCTTCCATGGTTAGCGTTAAATCGGTTAAGTCAATAGCCGCATTATCATTACAAAGTGGCCCCGCGCCAGTTGTCAAAACAGATGGACACGCACAATCACGTACCGTAATCATCACATCATAAGTTGCTTCTGTACATGGCGCTTGAGCAGTGTTTGTTGTGTATCTAAAAGTGTAATCACCAACTGCGATATTATCAAAATCGAGGTTGGGGAAAGTACCTGTGGCACCTGAGTTATCAACATCGATCCAAGTTCCTGTCATATCACCAGCAGTGATTAAATCATCAAAGTCGAAAGTCGTTGGATCACCTGATTGACTACTATTGCAAACCTCTGCTGAGGTTGTAATGGTCGCGCTCGGTGGTGCAAAAACTTGAATGGTCTGAGTTGAACTTTCTGGACAACCGGCAACTGGATTATCTAAGGTAAACTCTAATGCATAATTACCTTCAGGTGATCCATTTGCATCAAAATTATTTCCAGCAATGGTCGCAGTCGAACCGCTCGGTTCCGAAAGAATAGACCAAGTTCCTGGTTCCGATGTTAAGGTCAAAGTGGTTAGATCAACCCTTGCATCATCGTTACACAGTGGCCCTGCCCCTGTTAGTAAAACAGAAGGACAAGCACAATCACGAACAGTGATGGTTACATCATACATTGCATTTACGCAAGGCGCTTGAGCAGAATTGGTTTCGTATCTGAAAGTGTAATCACCTGTTGCAATATTTTCAAAATTGAGATTTGGAAAAGTACCCGTTGCACCTGAGTTATCCACATCTGTCCAGTCGCCACCTATGTCTCCTGCGGTTATTAAAGTAGAAAAGTCGAAACTCGTTGGGTCACCAGATTGGCTACTATTACAAACCTCCGCTGAGGTCGTAACCGTCGCACTCGGTGGCGCAAATACCTGAATCGTTTGTGTTGAACTTGATGGGCATCCCGCAACTGGGTTGTCCAAAGTGAATTCTAATTCATAATCACCTGCTGCTGAGTCATTTGCATCAAAATTATTTCCCGAAAGGGTAGCGGTCGAACCAGTTGGCGCAGCTGCTATTGACCAAGTTCCTGATTCCATTGTTACGGTTAACGTAGTCAAATCAAGGCTTGCAGCATCATTACAAAATGGCCCTGCTCCTGTTGTTTGAACCGAAGGACACGCACAATCACGAACCGTAATGGTTACATCATAAGTTGAATTGACACATGGTGCTTGTGCAGAAGTTGTTGCATATCTAAATAGGTAATCTCCTGGAGTGACTCCATCGAAATCAAGATTTGGGAAAGTGCCCGTTGCGCCTGAGTTATCAGCATCCGTCCAATCGCCGCCCATGTCTCCTGCAGTTATTAAAGTAGAAAAGTCGAAACTCGTCGGGTCACCAGATTGACTGCTATTACAAACACTTTCTGTTGATGTAACAGTTGCCGTTGGCTGCTCAAATATCTGAATGGTTTGTGTTGAACTTTCAGGGCATCCCATGACTGTATTAGTCAATCTGAATTCTAATTCATAATCACCTGCTGCTGAATTATTCGCATTAAAAATACTACCAGTTAATGTCGCAGATGAACCTGTTGGTACAGAAAGAATTGACCAAATTCCTGATTCCATTGTTAGGGTCATGGTAGTCAAATCAACCCTTGCATCATTGTTGCAAAATAGCCCTGCTCCTGTAGTCAAAACAGATGGACAGGCACAATCTCGAACAGTAATGGTAACGGCATATGAAATATTGGTACAAGGTGCTTGAGCTGCACCTGTGGTATATCTAAAGGTATAATCACCTGGAGCGATATTGTCGAAATCAAGGTTTGGAAAAGTACCCGTTGCACCTGAGTTATCAACATCAGTCCAAGTACCAGTCATATCGCCAGCAGTAATTAAAGTTGAAAAATCTAAGGTTGTTGAATTCCCTGATTGGGCACTGTTGCAGACCTCCGTTGCAGGGGTGACCGTTGCACTTGCTGGGGTATTCACGGTGACGGTTGCCATACCATTCACTGTACCTGGGCAAGTGCTATTTTCAACCGAAACAATTGTATAATTTGTGGTCATTGTTGGCATCACGGTTACGTCAACTGGACTTGTTGTGATTCCATTTAAATCAATGGTATTTGTTCCATCTGAATATTGAATGTTCCATGGAGCAGTACCTATTAGTGTAAATGTTAGCATTGCACTTTCACCTTCACAAATTGTACTTCCGCCAGAAAGTGCGGCCGTTGGTATTTCGTTAAAAACGACTGGGGTTCCCTGCGCGATTTTTAAACAAGGATCATTCAAATCAACATTTCCACCATTATCATCTCCAACGATAGCAGAAATATAATAAGTAGTTCCATAAACAATTCCGCCTCCGAAAGAGAAAGAAGGAGTTCCATTTGTTGCAATGATAGTCCCTAAACTTACTCCTGCATTGGTATGCAAAACAAATTGTGAAATATCATTTCCATCTAAGGCTTCGGTGGAGTTGTCGTAAGTACCCATTGCAGTTCCAGTTCCGCAAATAGAAATTAAAGTTGGATCCATGCTTCCGACTTCTGTGGCACACGCACAGTTGACGGTGACATTATCTGAAACAGCAGCACAAGCACTGTTGTCACTTACCGTGAAATTGGTTGTTGTCCCTTGCGGAATATTTTGAGAAGTAAAAATGTATGGAGCTGTCCCAGATATTGAACCTGTGACACCCGTTACCATGTAGGTAGCTGCATCACCTCCTGATATTTCAAAAGTTAAAACATAATTGGTATTGGTTGGGTCACATTGTGTCTGTACATTCGAAATAGCAAGTGGTGTAATTTGAGTTACCGTTGCTGAGCCACTGACCGTTCCAACACATCCAGAAGCATCTGTTACAGAAGTAATCGCATAAGTACCTGGTTGGCTAACGGAATGTTGATGCGGAGAACCCGTTGCATTAATTGGAATTTGAGCCACGGCGTCTAAGGTGAATTCAATTGTCCAAGGCCCTGTTCCAGTTAGTGTAAAATCCAAGTTTGCATCTACGGTTCCTCCTGGGCAAATCGTACCACCACCGCTCATGGTAGCAGTTGGCGGCGCAGTTACATTTATAGGATAAGTTGAAGTGTTGGAACAAGTTCCATCTGTAACGGAATAAGTTACATCATGGCTCCCAACAGTCAGTGTGGAAGCATTTACTTGCCCCGTATTATCAACGACGCCTCCCCAAGTTCCTCCAGTTGGAGTGGCCGTAAAAGTCTGATTACCAGCAGATTGACAAAAGTCGTCGTCGCCCATTATCATGATGTTTGGTTGTGCTTCAACTTCTACCATGATGTTTTTTGTGGTCACACAATTGGTTGAGGGATCTGTATATTCATAAGTAAATGTGTGCATCCCTACACCTAAAGCAGACGGGTCAAATTCACCTGTTGTGGGATTAATACCTGCACCTGACCATGTGCCGTTTGTTGGAGTAGCAGTGAGGGTTGCAGAGGTCACTGTTTGGCAAAAAGTACTATCTCCAAAGACAATTGCAACAGGCGGTGTAATTATAATATCAATCGAATCTCTTACGCTACAATTTCCAGATGGGTAATCATAATAAACTCTATGTGTTCCAACGCCGAGTGTAGATGGGTTGAAATTTCCACTCCCGTCAGTAGCTCCACTGAAGCTACCTGGAGTTGGCATTGCAGTGATTTGTTGGTTTGTATTTTCTAAACAAAAAGGACCTGTATTATTAAAAGTAATAGTTGTAGGAGCTGGGTCTGTTAAAGTCACAGAGCCGTATGCTTCACAAGCCATACCGTCATAAACTGTTATGTTATAAGTGATGCCGCCACTCAAAGTCGAAACGACAGGATCAATATAACCACCAGGATTCCAGTCGTAATCATAAGTACCATCACCACCAGTTGCAAAGAAATCTGCTTCTCCATCCATAGCTCCAGGGCAAGAAGGATTTGTGAAATCCACTAAATCAATTTCCAATAAATCGGGTTCAAATAATTGGATATAGCCAACACCTTCGCACCCTTCTTCATCAGTTACAAGGATTTGGTAGCTTATATCTCCTTCCAATTGATCTACATAGTCTCCTGTAAAGCCATCTGTCCAATCAAATATATAATTGCCATATCCACCGCTTGCCGACACTTCTGCGATTCCATCATTATAACCATTACAAGTTGGATCAGCTTCATCAACAATTGTAACAATAATTTCTTCTCCTACTTCTACTTCAGTTGTTAATATTACCTCACAGCCAGGGGCGGAAGAAACAGTAACAGTATAAATTCCAGCATCTAATTCAGTTGCATTTGTTATTATAGGATTCTGGTCTGCAGAACTGAATCCATTTGGGCCACTCCAATCGTAATCAAATCCATTCTCGTCAACTTCCAACTCAATATCATCGTCATAGCAGTATGGGCCAGTGTTACTCGCGATTGCCGTTGGAGGATCTGTGACAGTAAATTCAAATTCTATACAAAGCGTATATTCTACATCAACCCAACCATTAGGCATGGCGTTGCAAATGTCAGGGCAATTTGCATTAGGCTGTTCCATAGCAGGTACGATATCAATATTTATTACGTTAGGTGGAGTTGTTGGAGCTGCAGAACAACTAAACATTTCTTCTGTATAAAGCCCAATACCACGGATTGGTGGATCACCGGTATTGCATACGTTATTCACTTGTTGAATGACTGTACATGCACTTCCACTACAATCATAAAGTACATCGACAAACCATCCATATAAACCACATGTAGTGCTATTTGCAGCATTTACATTAGTTAAATCGTCAAGGTAGCTTGTAATGTCCGCTTTGACTAAAATACCTGTTAGTTCGGCATCACAGACTGGTGGGGGTGAAAGCGTAGGAACTGTAATATTATGTTGGTAGCCATTGTTTAATTGTGGAGGACTTAGGCTATGAAGAAATTCATTTCTATTTTTACCAATATTAGCTGCAGATTTTGTTTCACAAATCTCGATTGTTTCGATTGTTTGCCCAAAAGCATTGAAACAGATAAATAAAAAGACAAAAAGGAGAAATAATTTATTCATTTTAACATATTTGAAAAAATAAGATAATACACTTATTATTTTGTTGATAAGCCCTGAATAAGTGATTTTGAGAATAAAATTTTGAATAAATAGGTTTTATGGGCGATAAATTTTGAGTAAAAGGTGCTAATCTTAATTATTGGCTCAATTATATCATAAACGAAGTTAGTGAAAAATGTACACTATCCGATTTAATAGTTGGATTTTTAACTTGAAAAACCTTACATTTGCATTACTTTGACCAAAACAACAGAAAAGTAAATTATAATCCAATACCCTTTATTTTTCTACCCTTGTACCGATTTGCTTAAGAAATCATTGATTTAATCTGTTTTACAGATTCGATCTTTTGTACGTTTTATACACAAATTATAATCAATTTCTCATGAAAAAAACGAATTTTACTCTTCTGAGTAAAACCTTTAAAATGTGCGCAGTTCTTCTTGCGTTTGGGTTTTATTCAATTTCTTCCACTGCTCAATGTCCTGCTTTTAACCCAGCAGCCAACTTGACGATTCAAAGTCCTGCAATAGTATGTGGTGATTTAGGCCCTAATATGTTGGCTAACCCTGGTTTTGAAGACCAAGTTATTGGTAATGGTGGTGAATTAGCTGTCGAAGGCCCTGGTGGTCGTCCAGCCCTTTCTGGTTGGAATGCCATTGGAGTAGGTGAATTTGGTTGGGGAACGAACATGTTTATCCAAAACAATCGTCAACCAGCTGCTAGAAATACAAATAATTTAAAAATATTCTTCAATGCTCAAGCTTATCAGGATTTTCCAGCGGTACCAGGCGAAACATTTGTTGCTAGTATTTACAAGCAACATTTTTCTGGTGACCGTATAACGGATTTTAATTTTTCTGAGTTACATATTGAGTATCAAGATGCAGCTGGTTGTCTTCTTGGGACTACTGCTGCTCCTGTAGAGACCTTCTCTACATCGGAACAATTTAATATTAATACTCCATTTGATGAGTGGATACAATACACAACAGCGTCCGTAGCACCTCCTGGAACAGTGACGGCTAGATTTGTTGTCCTTCATTTTAATCCTGGAGGCGGAGGAGCTGGTTTCTATGATGATGCTACTTTTCAGAAGGTAATAACTCCTCCTACAGCTATTGATTTATGTAGTGCTGGTGCTCAATTGCCAGTTTTGACCTACCCAACAATAACTGATGGATCTGATGCGGTAGTTGATGTAACGGGTACCTTGACTGGACCAACAACTGCTTCATATGTTGCTGTTGATGAAAATGGCGACAGGTCTGTACCTTGTGAGGTTGATGTTCAAATTGTGGGTACTGGTGCTCCTAATGGAGTTATGGCTTGTAATGATTTAGTAAATATATCTATCATCGATATGGATGGCGGTTGTTCGCTAGTAAGTGCGGATGCGATTCTTGAAGGTGATTATGGTTGTTTTGAACAATATGAGGTAGTTAGAGTACATGATTTATTGGGTAATTGTTCTCCTGCAGATGCTCCAATCGGATTCTTTTGGGTAAGCTGTGAGGATGTAGGAACAACTATTACTTTAAAAGTAATCGACCCAGTTTCTGGTAATTACTGTTGGGGTGATGCTAATGTAGAAGATAAAGAGCAACCAACATTGGAGTGTGATGTTACATATACGGATGCTGAGGGTAATGACCAAGTTGGAACTGTTTTTAACTTAACTTGTAGTGAAGATCCTAATGGTATTGATTTACCAGAGCCAGTAGATAACTGTGATCTTTCAAGAAACATGAATGTTAACTTGATCTCTGAAACATCAACAGGTGATTTGTGTTCTGTTGTGACGATTACTAAAGTTTACCAAACTTCTGATAGACATGGTAATTTGTCTAATACTTGTACTCATACCATTAATATAGAACAGCCTGCAGTTACTTTTCCAGATGATATCACTTGGACTTGTGAGCAATACGCTTTTAATAATGGAGTAGTTGGTGCAGCCGCTTTACATCCAGCAATTATAGAGAATGCTGCAGCAATGGATTTAGCAAGAGTATGTTGTGATTTTCCTGTTACTGGGGATGATGTAGTTGGAGTTGCTCCTTACATGAATACCCCTGTCAATTCTTTAACAAATGGAGGTTTTGAAACAGGAGACCTTACTGATTGGGTTAATAATAATGGATGTGGAGATAATACACAGATATTCACGGGAACTTTTAATAATGGATTTGGAGATGTGTCTCCAACAGAAGGAAACTCATTTTTAGTAAATGAATTCAACAATCCTGCTGGGAATCCATGTGCAACTGTTACCCTACGTCAGGGAATATCAGTCCCTGCAACTGGTTCTCCAGAATTAACTTTTGATTACAATGCTGCATGGGATTTAACCTGTCCAGGTTGTTTACCAAAATTAGTATTTTTTGAAGTTATTGAAATTGGAGTTGGACTTGTTTCCCAACAAACCATTGTTAATGCAATACCGGGTACAACTCAGCAAGGAGCATGGCAATCGTTTTCATTTGATCTTACCCCATATTTAGGTAAGAATATTGAATTTCAATTTGTGCAAGCACTTGCACCTGGGGCAGGTCTTCCAGGTCATTTTGCTCTTGATAATTTTCAATTATTTACTGGAAGTACAAGCCCTTACTGGTTAGATACTGAAGATTTAGATGTTACTTTAGATCCTCGTTACGATGACAATATTGATAATCCAAGAACGGATAACGATCCACTTTGTGGAACAGTTACAACAGAAAGAGATAATGCAACTAGACCATATAATCTTTCATTAGATGTAGGATGTCCTTATTTAACAACTTGTGATGTTAATCCAGGTGGACACCTTCCAGAACTTGTTCAAGTTCCAATTTACCAATCAAGCAGTTCAGCTGATGGACTAGAGGATGCTGATATTTTGGAGTTAACTGGTTCAGGTCAGCCAAATGTAGTAGGTACAAACTGTAAATTTGCAGTAACACATGTTGACCAACTATTAGAAGCATGTGATGGTGTTAGTACAGATGCTACTTTCAAAATAATAAGAACTTGGACGGTATTGAACTGGTGTACTGGTCTTACAACTACTGATGTACAAATCATCAAAGTAGTTGATCAAAAAGCTCCAGAATTTGCTTACCCAGTTGACCAAAACGGTAGTTCAACTTATAGCACTACATTGTTGTCAAACCAATCTACTGGTTCTGGAAATCATGCAGAGTGTTATACAAGTGGATTGATTCCACCACCATTGGTTACAGATAACTGTTCTGGTGTTGCAGAATTACGTGTATTCACTCCAGTAGGAGAAGGTGTTGCTGTTAGAAATAATAACGGTGATGTTGTTGGATACTCAATTCCTTCACCATTCTTACCAGAAGGTGATCACGATATTATTTTCCAAGCTATCGATGGTTGTGGAAATTCTGCAAGAGATACCGTTGAATTCGAAGTAATTGATGGTACACCACCAACTCCAATTTGTAGAGAAATTACTCAAATTTCTGTTTCAAGTGAAGCTGATGGTTTAGCAGAAATCAATGCAGAAGATTTTGATGAAGGAAGTTATGACTACTGTGGTCCAGTTTACTTCAAAGTAAGAAGAATGGATGATAACTGTTCAGGTTTCACAAACGATAGAAGAAGATTCAATGATGATATCCGTTTCTGTTGTGATGATATCGGAGAAACTGTAATGGTTGTTTTGAGAGTTTATGATGTTAATCCTGGTGCTGGTTCAGTAACTACCTCCAGAAATGAAGATAATGCAAATGACTGTATGATTGAGGTATTGGTTGAAGATAAAGTACGTCCTGAGTGTTATGCACCAGCTGATGTATGGATTAACTGTGATGAATTACCAGATAATATTGATTATACAGACGATGCAGCATTAGATGCACTGTTTGGAACAGCAACAGTATTAGATAACTGTGCTGCTGATTTACAGTATGTATCAACGAGAGAAAGTCTTGATTTATGTGGAGTAGGAAATGTAACGCGTACTTTCCGTGCAGAAGATGCATACGGAAACCGTTCAGTAGGTTCATGTCGTCAAGTAATTATGGTTCAACCAGTAATTAACTACTGTATTACTGTACCTGAAGATTATGAAGGTGAGTGTGATAACAATAATGCACCAGACGATTTAACTTTCGTTGAAAATGGATGTGATTTATTGGCAGTAAGTACTGAAGAAGAACCATTTAATGCAGGAGGTCCTGCAGGTGATGAGTGTAGAAAAGTAATCAGAACTTGGAAAGTAATCAACTGGTGTGAGTATGATGGTATCGCTGGTCCAACTGTTATTTCAAGAGATGGAAACGGTGATGGTAGAATTGATGATGGTGAGTACTGTTCAACAGGTTCAGCATTAGTTTACACGCCAAATCCAACACAAATTCAATATGCATCAACTGGATACTACGAGTGGAAACAACATGTGAAAATCTTTGATAACACTGCACCAGAAGTATCATACGATGGAGCTGTGAAGTTCTGTGGTGGAGATTTGGATGAAGATCCATGTACAGGTCAGGTAGATATCGAATTAGAAATCACTGAGCTTTGTACAGATGAAATCACAACAACATGGGCTATTTCTGCTTTCAGCAGTTCATTCAGCTCAACGGATATCAATGGTTCAGGTTCAATCTCAACGAGATTGCCATTAGGTACGCACACTGTAAGATTCTCTGTAACAGATGATTGTGGAAATACGGCACAAATGGATATTACTTTCTCAGTTGTAGATTGTAAAGCTCCAACGCCAGTATGTCACAACGGATTGAGTATCGACGTAATGCCACTATCAGGAATGGTTGAATTATGGGCAAATGATTTCGATGCATCAAGTTTTGATTACTGTTCAGATTTCACTTTACGTGCAAACGTAGTGGAAGACCTTAACGGTGACGGAATCATCACTTCAGATGATTATGTAAGAGTTCTTCCAGCTGATGATTTCATCGTTGTAGACTGTGATGATGTTGCAAACGGATTGACAATGGTTCAATTGTGGGTAGCAGAATTAGATGGAACAGCTGATGATGCATGTGCTGATAATCAAGATAATGACTTCTGTGTAACATTCGTAGAAGTACAAGATAACAATGGTGTATGTTCAAGCTCAAGAGTTGCTGTTGGTGGTAAAATCACAAACGAAGACAATGAAGCTGTTGAGAACGTAACAATTGAAGTTAATGCAGGAGCATCTATGTTGAACTCTGTAGTTACAGATGCAACAGGTGAATACGAATTCTTATTACCAACTGGAGGTGATATTTCAATCACTCCAATGAGAAATGATGATGTAGCAAATGGTGTTTCAACATTTGACTTGGTATTGGTAAGCAAGCACATCTTGAATGTAAGCTTATTGGATTCTCCATACAAAATGTTGGCTGCAGATGCTAACCGTTCAGGTAGTATTTCTACACTTGATTTGGTTGCTATCAGAAAAGTAGTATTGAGATTGACTAACGAATTCCCGAATAATACTTCATGGAGATTTGTTGAAAAATCACACATCTTTACTTCAAATAATCCATGGGCTTCAAGCATTCCTGAGTTGATGAATATCAATAACTTGACTGTAAACGAATTGAACACAAACTTCACGGCTATCAAAGTAGGTGATGTAAACGGTGATTCAAAAGCAAACGGTATCTTAGGAGTGGATGACAGAAGTTTCAACGGAAACTTTGAATTCAGAGTTGAAGATCAAAACTTCAAAGCTGGAGAAGAAGTAGCTGTTACTTTCTCATCAGAAGACCTTCAGACAGTTGATGGTTACCAATTCACATTGAAATTCAATGAGAAAGCATTGGAGTTAGTTTCTATCGAAAACGGCGTTTCTACTGCTGAAAACTTTGGAACTGCAATGGCTAACAATGGTTTCATCACAACAAGTTGGAATGGAACTGCTACTGATAATGAAGCATTCACTGTAATCTTCAACGCAAAAGCAGCAGGAACATTGAGTAACGAAATCGCAGTAAGTTCAGCATTGACAAATGCAGAAGCTTATGTAGGTGTTGATTACAAAAATGTAAGCATCAACTTCGGTGGTGATGTTGCTTCAAACGAATTTACATTGTACCAAAATACTCCGAATCCATTCAAAGGAGAAACTGTAATTGGCTTTGATTTGCCAACTGCAAGTTCTGCAACTTTGACTGTTTCAGATGTATCAGGAAAAATATTGAAAGTGGTAAGTGGCGATTTCGCTAAAGGACACAACAACGTTACTTTAAGTAGTGATGAGTTGTCAACTGGCGTATTGTACTACCAATTGGATACAGAAGGATTTACTAAGACTATGAAAATGGTTGTTATCAAGTAATCTCTGTTTTTCCAAATAGAATAATTGAAAGGGCTGCCCATTGGGTGGCCCTTTCTTTTTGGGAAAGTATGCGGAACTTCAGTTCCGCCAAATAAGGTTTTTATTTTCCAGGTAAAAGTGAAACCTTTATGGGTTTTCAACATTCAAATAGACCACAAAAATCTTAATGATTAGAATTTTTTAATTAGAAACGGCGGAACTGAAGTTCCGCATACCTTTACAAATGAACTACTTATCGTCCACCTATTTTTATGATTTTGAAAATGAAAATATTCAAAATCTAATTGAAGAATTTAAAACCGACACGCTTTCCAAAACGAAAAAGGCGATTGGTCTGTATCTAAAAGTAAGAGATGGTTGGCGATATAATCCATACACAATCAGTATTCGAAAAGAAGACTATCGGGCAAGTGGATTGGTGAAACGCGAGGAAGGACATTGCATCGATAAAGCAGTGATATTGATTGCTGGTTTGCGTGGATTGGGAATTCCAGCTCGACTTCGATTGGCAAAAGTCAAGAACCATATTGCAGTCGAAAAACTCATCGAAAAGTTGGGAACCAACGAACTCACCCCTCATGGCAACGTGGAAATTTTTCTAAATGAAAAATGGATAAAAGCGACGCCTGCATTCAACAAAGATCTTTGTCGAATTTGCAATGTAGCCCCTTTGGAGTTTGATGGAAGTGAAGATTCTGTATTTCAAGAATACAATAATTCTGGAAGCCAATTCATGGAGTACATTGAGGACTACGGCCATTTTGAAGATGTGCCGCTGGATTTTATTACCAATAATATGAAAGAGAATTATCCAATTGCTCGTGTGTTGTTTGATGCTGGGGAAAAAGTTTTTAGGATTTAAAAAGGATTCGATCTAAGCCGTACACTGAGCGAACCTGTGCGTACACTGAGCGAAGCCGAAGTGTACATAAGCAAAGACTAAACTTCCTTTGTTTGTTGGCTTCGGCTTCGCTCAGCCAACGCATTTGGGATAGAATAAAACATTGTAAGTTCCTTGCACACCATTCACCGTGAACCCAAAAAACTACCACTCCAAAACAATCTTCCCAAAATGCTTCCCTGATTCCTGATATCGAAAAGCCTCCGCCAATTGATCAAACGCAAAGCTTTTATCAATAATCGGTTTGATATCTGAAACGTTGAGTGCATCCACCATCTTCTCTTGCATGACACGAGAACCAACGGCGATACCCGACATCCGCATTTGTTTAAAGAATAATTTTGGAAAAGTGATTTCTCCTTTTCGACCATTTCCAAGAATTCCAATAGAGGCAATATGGCCGCCGATTGCTACGGCTTCGATGGATTGTTTCATAGTAGAACCACCACCGACATCGAGGACATGATCAACACCACCTTTGGTCATTCTATTAATCGTTTTTCCCCAACGTTCATCGGTTTTGTAATTGACGACTGCTTCCACGCCCATTGATTTGAGGCGATCTGCTTTTTCTTCGGAAGAGGTTGTTGCATAAACTTTTGCACCAGCCATTTTGGCGAGTTGTAAGGCGAAAATGGACATACCGCCTGTTCCTTCTATCAAAACTTTATCGCCTGCTTGGAGATTGCCTTCCACCATCAAACCACGCCATGCAGTGAGGCAGGCGCAGGGTAGGGTAGCCGCTTCAGCGAAAGAATATTCATCAGGGATTTTAGTTAATGCATTTGCTCGAACGACGGATTGCTCAGTTATATAACCGTTAATCGTTTCGCCGCTAATGAACATCATTTTTTCAAAAGTCGGTTTGCCATCTATCCAATTTGGAAAAAACATGGACATTACTTTATCACCGATTTTCCACTTATCAACATTTTCGCCAAGAGCGATAATCTCACCTGCTCCGTCTGACATCGGAATCGTCCCATTACCAACGGGTATGCCTCCCGTTCCAACTAAATAATCATGGAAATTTAGAGATGTTGCGTGCCACCGCACGACCACTTCATTTATCCCAGGTGTAGGATTTGGTTTTTCTACGATGTTTAAATTATCTAATCCGCCTGGTGTGTTTACGACTATTGAATTCATTGAATGTGTTATTTTTATAGCCAAAATTACACTTTTATTTACTCAGTTCCTTTCTAAAAACTCTTTATCAAATTCTAAATATTTGAAATACTTTTCTTTCAATTCTTTCAACCTCTCTTCATTAAATGGGACGTATCCATATTTTAGTTTTTGTCTCAATTTTTCGATAAATAATTTATCGCATGAATCGTCCTCGACTTTTCTACTTTTTTGGTAAAAGCCAAAAGTATCTCCCTCAAAAGAATAACAAATCTGTTCCAGAGCGAACCAACCAAGATAAAAGCCAAGTCCCAAAAATTCATTTAAATTTTCAGCAATGACGTGATTGTAATCATCAATCTTTCCATGGTTCATAGGTACAGTCATAATAATAGGTTGAATGGTTTCAGAAAGTTCTAATAAACTGTAGTGAACGCCATCTCCTCCTGTCCTACCAAAAATATAAGTGTTGGTTGGTGTACTATCATATCTAAATTTTTGGCCTGACTCAGGAGCAATACCTGCATAATCAAAAAAGAAATCCTCTCCTTTTTCCATTTTTATTTCTGCCACAACCTGAGACACAGCTTTGTGTAATTCTTGCACAGTAATAATTCCATTCATAGGTCATTAATTTTAGAATTGTAAAGAAAGGTGTTGTAAAACCAATTTCAAAAAAAAATCCCCTCCTCCCGTTTTCTTGTCATATGACAAGATCCACAAGAATCAATGCTCCTACATTTGTGTCATCAATTAATTATTAAACATTAAAATTTAAAAAGATGACCAATTCAAAAAATTTCATGATGATTTTCAGGTTTCAACCTGATTTCAGTTACCAACCAACTCAAGAAGAACAAACAGCCATGCACCAACAATGGGGCGCATTCATCGGCAATATCGCTATCAGAGAAAAACTCGTTAGCACTAATCAATTAGGTTTTGAAGGCAAGCAGGTTTCAGCTGACTTATCTGTCGCGGAAGGAATCAATGTGGCAGAAGGACAAACCCTCGGCGGCAATATGATTGTAAAAGCAAACTCCATCAATGAAGCCATTGAAATGGCAAAAGATTGCCCAATTCTTCAAATGGGTGGTACAGTTGAAGTACGCGACATTTTACCAATGAACTAATTCAAATTATTAACAACCAATTACTTAAATATAAAATTTTCATCAAAATGAACTTAAAAATGATTTTAACTGGCATCGCTATCGCATTGGTAGCATTCATCGGATTCGGCTTATTCAAAGCTTCTCAATTAACCAATATTCACATCACCAAAGAAGTAACCGTCAACAGTGATAAGCAGACCGTTTACGATATGGTGAAGTACCTCAATAACTTTCCAAAATGGTCTCCTTTCAAAGCTGCTGACCCCGATCAGAAGCATGAAGTAAAAGGAACCGACGGCACCATAGGTGCTCAATTTCACTGGGATGGTAATGGCGGAAAAGACATCGGATATCAGGAAATCGTAAAAATTGAACCTAATTTCATTGGAATGAAATGCGATATTCAAAAGCCATTCGTTGCGCATCCAACTTTTGATTACACTTTCGTGGAAAACGGAAACAATGTCACTGTAAAACAAGACTTCAAACTCGAATCAGGATTAGTAGACTCCTTCTTCATGTGGCTCTTCGGTGCCAAAGCCGACATGGCAAAAATGAATCAGCAAGGATTGGATTTATTGAAGAAAGCAGTGGAAGGCTAAACCAACTATTCAAACCAATTTATCAGCCCATTACCTGCCAAAGCCGGCAGGCGGGTGAGGGCTGATTGGTTTTAATATGAAATGACCTTTACACTCACGTTTTCAATTTGATCTCTGAAAGAATAAAAGTAGAATCCATTTCCTTCGAAGGCATCAAACTCTATAGTGTGATGATATTTTTCATTCAGAAAAAAACTGGCGAACTTACCTCGTCTCACAATAGATAGTTTATATTTTGAATTATTTTCGAGCCATTCCGACACATACCATTTTCTATTATCTTTTTGTACATCTAAAGATGAAGCGATACATTTCGGGCAACCACCAAACTTTATTTCACCCAAAGAAAAACGGAATGAATTTGATGTTGTGTTAATAATATCGAAATCGATTTCTACTAAAAAGTTTTCAATTGATTGAAAATCAATGTCATTGATTTCAAAACTTTCGACCAGCGTATCTTTCCATTCGAGCAGATAATTGGCTGAGGTGTTTAGTTGAGGATAATCTCTGTTTTCATAATACCATATTGGAAAAGGTGTACTTCGATCGAATAATTCATCATAATAATATTTTTTCCATTTTGTAGAATATAGATTTTGGCTACAGCTAAAATCATCTTGCTTGCCACCTCTCATGAAACTATAACATTCATTGCTTGTGGTTTTTACATTCCTATGTCGTCTATCCAAAAGGCAATGACCTAATTCATGGGCAATGATGAATTCTTTCCATTCTTCGCTTCCTCTTTCCCAATTTTGGATGTCTATGGTTATTTTATTTCCTCTAAACTGGCATTCGCCACCTCTAAAAGGGTCTTCTATTTCTTCCAAAGTAATTGAAAAATCAAAATCCTCTTTATACAAGTCATACCCTCTCAATTGGGCTTGATGAAAAAACTCATCAACGTAAGGTTCAAACTCAGAAGGGACGAGTTGAATTTTTTCTTTTTGACAACTAAAAAGGAATAGGACAATTAATAGGAGTAGGTGATTGCTTTTCATGAAAAGTTAATTTCCTACAAGATAGCGCACGGACTTAAAATGCGGCAAAAGTTTCTCTTATGTAAGAAAACTTTAACGGTCAAAATTAAGCGATACTTTGAAAGTATCGCTTAATGAGGAGCCTTAAAAGTTCCAACCTGCACCAATTCCAAATTGATACAAAAAGGTATTCTCTGACATGACATTTTCGGTACGTGGGTAATAAAAACTACCCTCAAGAAAACCTGTGAAATTATCAGAAAAGCGATTACTAAAACCTAAACTGCTTCCTAAAAAATAACTGTTATCATCATCCGAAACAAATTGGTAAACGAAACGAGGCGTTGCATAAATTGCTTGTTTTTCTTGCAGGTGGTAGGATAAATAAACTGGTAAATGCGTCCTCAATAAAGTTATTCCTTCATTGACCCCAGTAAATTGATAGCTTAATCCGCCTCCAAGTGCTGCAGCGAATTTACTATCCAAATTTCCTGAAAATTGGTACTTGCCATGTGCTTGTAAATTGGCACTTGAAGAAAATTTTAAACCTAAATCCAATCGTTCTGTAACGCCAAATTGGCTCATCAATTCGACATGTGGAAATATGGCTCGATCTCCTTCTATAACACTTCCTGGTTCTCCTTTTATACCATAGCCGAGCGCACCAACGGTGATCATATTATTACCTTTTCCTAAAGTTTTGCCTGTTTGGAAACTGGAAAGTTGAGCACAAGAAGCAAATAATAAAATGCTAAAAACAAAAAGAAAATATCTCATAACATCATGTTTTGCCTCAGCGGTTCTAAGCGTCTCCTCAGCGGTTCTCTGCGTAACTAAATCGACGACGAATTGGTTACGCAGAGCTGCACAGAGAAGACGCAGAGGTTCGCAGAGAAAGGTTTAACTCAAAAGGTTAGTGCCCGTCATTTCTGAAGGTATTTCGATACCCATCAAATATAAAAGGGTAGGAGCGATATCACCCAATTTTCCATTTTTTATGGTTGTTGAAACGGGTTGGTTACTAATATAGAAACAAGGAACTGGACTCAATGTATGTGCAGTATGCGCCGAACCATCGTCATTAATCATATAATCAGAGTTGCCATGATCGGCGATGACGATGGCATCGTAATCAAATTCTAATCCTTTGTCAATCAGTCGATTAAGTTGTTCGCTGACAGTTTGAGCGGCGATTTTTGCTGCTTCGAAATCGCCCGTGTGTCCAACCATATCTGCGTTGGCGTAATTGAGACAGATGAAATCAGGCTGGTCTTTATCAATTTTTTCTAAAATAGCATCGGTTATTTCAGCAGCGGACATTTCGGGTTTGAGATCGTAGGTTGCTACATTGGGAGAGGGGATGACGATGCGGCTTTCGCCAGAAAATTCTTTCTCTCGACCACCCGACAAGAAGAAAGTTACATGCGGATATTTTTCTGTTTCGGCTAGGCGAACTTGAGTCTTTCCAGCTTTCGCTAAAATTTCACCAAGCGTATTTTTCAAATCATCTTTCTGAAAAAGGACATCGATATTTTTGAAAGTAGCATCATAGCTTGTCATGGTGAGGTAATGCAAATCCAATTTTTTCATACCAAAATCAGGCATGTCATTTTGTGTAAGCACCTCAGAAATTTCGCGCGGTCTGTCTGTTCTGAAATTGAAGCAAATGAGTAAATCGCCCTCTTTAATATTTCCATTTTCGCCCAAGGAAATAGGTTTTATAAACTCATCAGTTTCGCCAGCGGCATATCTTTTTTCAATTAAACTCAAGATGTTATTGGTCGATTCACCTTCTCCATTCACTAATAAATCATATGCCAATTTGATCCGATCCCACCGCTTGTCTCTGTCCATTGCGTAATAGCGACCAATCACAGAAGCTAACTTAACTGGCTGATTATGAATGTGTTCTAAAACGTCTTTTAAATAATCCTTTCCTCCATTTGGAGAAGTATCACGCCCATCCATAAATGCATGAATGAATACATTTTCGCAACCGACTTCCGTCGAAATATCACAAAGTGCTTTGAGATGATTGATGTGCGAATGCACTCCACCATCAGAAACTAAACCCATCAGATGCACAGATTTATTATCCTCTTTTGCGGAGCGAAGCGCATTGAGTAGCATTTCATTTTTTTGAAAAGTACCCTCCCGAATGTCTTTGTTGATACGCGCAAAGTCTTGATAAACGACGCGTCCAGCACCGATATTCAAGTGACCCACTTCTGAGTTGCCCATCTGTCCTTCGGGCAAACCGACTTTCTCTCCATAAGTTACCAATTCTGAGTTGGGATATTTTTGATAAAGACTATTGACAAATGGAACGTTTGCTTGTGCGATCGC
>CALHBQ010000234.1 GCA_937930815.1 uncultured Saprospiraceae bacterium
ACACCTGACTTTTGCTGTAAGGCTTCCTTCAGATTCTCACTCACGTGAGACACCCTTGCCTTTGGCTAACGATTCCTTTTCTTCAAGGCTCGTAAGGGACTTTAACCCATTAGAATAATAACATGTATGGCACACAAAAAAGCCCAACCTCGAAACCGAGATTGGGCGCATAAAGTTAATTGGCTAAGAATATAAAAAATAAACCGGCAAAGGTTTATGAATTAACATTTTGTATTCGACTACTCAACCGTTGGCTGAGCGAAACCGAAGTCAACATACATAGAAATCGAACCTTGCTCTGTACCCTTCGGCTTCGCTCAGGGTACGCCCTGTGACTTCGCTCAGGTACGGCCCTGTGACTTCGCTCAGGGTACACTCAGTTCTTAATCCACATTATCATGAAGGAACTTATTGTCCTCCTTGATTTCTGGTTTTTCACCATCGGTAACAGACCATCTTGATTGTGGATCATCTGCACTATTTGGCGTTTCGTCGAGGTTGACACCTCTTCTCAAGTATGCAGGTTGGTTTTCCAAATCACCTACGGTGCCTGGGTTGGTCAACTTCACTTGAGTGGTGCGTAAACGCTCGCGACGTTGCGCCTCAGCGTTCATTTTTTCTTGTTGAGCTAACAACTCTTGCTCTCGCTTTTGAGTCTTGATGTATGGCTCATCGTAAGAAAAACGACGACGGTTGATGTCAGAAATATTTTGCTTCAAATTATCAAACTCAATCGTTTGCGTCTTTGGTTGCAATTCTGGCTTGCGTAATTCCGCATCAGATTTAGCAACGACATCATCATCCAATCCAACGACTACTTTTTCGCGATTAGGAGCTTCGTCTACTTTTTTAGCTTTGTCTTTATCAAAACCAGTTGCAATTAGTGTTACGCTAATTGCATCACCTAAAGTCTCATCGTAACAGTTACCCCAAATCAAATCTGTTCCAAAACCAGCTTCTTCTTGTACGAATTCAGTGATTTCGAAAATTTCATCCATTGTTACTTCTTTATTACCAGAAGTGATATTCAATAGGATATGCTCTGCTCCTCTGATGTCATTGTCTTCCAACAATGGCGAGTTCATCGCATCATCAACTGCACGTTTAGAACGGTTCTCCCCTTCTGCCTGACCGGTTCCCATAATAGAAACACCGCTGTTTCTCATTACCGTATTGACATCCTCAAAATCCACGTTTACATAACCTGGAACCGTGATGATTTCTGCAATACCTTTGGCAGCAGTCGTCAATACATTATCAGCTTCTGAGAAAGCACCAGACAAAGAAAGGTTACCATGAATCGCTCTCAATTTATCATTCGAAATAATAATCAAAGTATCCACATTTTCTTTCAAAGATTCCAATCCGTCAAACGCTTGGCTTGAACGACGACGACCTTCGAAAGTAAATGGAACGGTTACGATTCCAACGGTAAGGATATCCATCTCCTGTGCTGCTTGCGCAATAATTGGCGCAGCACCTGTTCCGGTACCACCTCCCATTCCCGCAGTGATGAACAACATTTTACAGTTCGTTCCTAAATATTTTTTTACATCTTCAATTGATTCTTCGCAAGCCAATTTACCCATATTAGGTTTTGAACCTGCGCCACGACCTTCTGTTAAGTGTGGTCCCAATTGAATTTTGGTTGGTACTGGGCTGATTTCCATCGCTTGTGCGTCTGTATTACAGATAGCGAAATCAACACCTACAATGCCTTGACGGAACATGTGATTCACTGCATTGGAACCACCACCACCAACGCCAAGCACCTTTATAATCGGAGTATCTTCTTTTAATAATTCAAAAATCATAGTAATATATTTTAGAGAAGAGTTGAAAGTTGAAGGTTGCAAGTTCAAGGTTGAAAATTAGACGTTGAAGCTTGCAAGTTCTATACTTTTCTACTCAGGATTTTATGAATATTTCAAACCTTTATTATCGGTTTGTTTCAAATATTTAATAAGATTCGTTAATCGTCCGCTGATGTGTTTTGTTTTTTCTATTGAAATTTCAAACTCATCTTTGGTTATATAATTTCTATCAAATGCTCTATAAAGTTGCGATCTGACTTCTCCACAAGAGGCTTTAGATATTCCGAGAAAATAAATAAATTCCTTATTCCCTCCTCGGTCAAATCCTTCAGCAATATTATCCATCACTGAACCGCTCGATCTATTAATTTGATTTGATAACCCTCTGTCACTTTTGAACTCAGGTTTATTTATTAGTTTAAAAATCATTCTGCACAACATTCGTGCATCTTTCCAAACTTCCAAATCTTCAAATTTTTTAATAGAAGCCATATTTCAAGTTTTAGGTCGAAAGTTAAAGGTTAAACGTTTTACAACTTTGAACTTTCAACATTGAACATTCAACTTATTCCGCCTTATAAAAGCCGGTGTCTGGTTCTGTCTCAAACCACTTTTTGGTTTTACTAAAAATACCGCCAAGGAAACCGTCATCATCTTTGATAGTAGTTTCAACTTTAGCTTCTTCTACAACTTCTGGTGTTGGTTCAGACAATTGATATTTGATGCGTCCAGATTCAACATCTTCGATTCCTTTTTGCAAAAGGCCGATAGCTGTTGCGTAAATAGGACTTGAAATTTCATCCGCATATCCTTGTGCTAAGTTCTCGATTGGAAATCCAATTCGAGTGGACATGCCAGTATGAAATTCAGCCAATTTATCAATGTCTTTCAACAAAGCACCGCCACCAGTTAGTACAATTCCACCAACCAATTTACGGTCAAATCCAGCACGTTGAATTTCCCAAATCACATAATCAAGGATTTCCTCGACTCTTGCTTGGATGATTCTTGCCAGATTTTTCTCTGAAATTTCTTTAGGTTCTCTTCCTTTCAAACCAGGAATAGATATGATACGGTTGTCGAATACTTCGTTTGCCAAAGCCGCCCCAAATTTTACTTTGAGTTTCTCCGCTTGTTGAGGCATCACAGTACAACCTTCTTTAATGTCTTTTGTAATGGCCGTTCCTCCAAATGGAATCACAGCGGTGTGGCGCACTACCCCTTCATGAAAAATAGTAAGGTCAGTAGTTCCACCTCCGATGTCCACCAAAGCAACGCCTGCTTCTCTTTCTTCTGTAGAAAGAACAGCTGCTGCTGATGCAATCGGTTCCAAAGTTACATCTGCAACTTTCAAATTATTACGCTCAACACATCGGATAATGTTGTTGGTTGCAGTAATCTGTCCAGTGATGATGTGGTAATTTGCTTCCAATCTTACGCCAGACATTCCGATAGGATCGGTGATTCCAGGTTCGTCATCTACCAAATATTCCTGTGGAATAACGTGGATGATTTTGTCACCAGGAGGAAGCACCAATTTTTGCATATCGTTTTCTAAACGATTAATGTCTTCCGCGCTGATTTCTGTAAGATTGCTTTCGCGAGTCAATAACCCTCGGTGTTGAAGGGTTTTGATGTGCTGGCCAGCAATGCCAACATGTACCCAGTCAAAATCAATTTCAGATCGCCTACGCGCTCTTTCAGTTGCGCTGTTAATAGCGTTGACTGTTTTTTCAATGTTGGAGACGACTCCTCTCGAGACGCCTTCAGAAACTTCTTTGCCGTAGCCAAGAATTTCGAGCTGACCATGTTCATTTTTTCTACCGATGACAACACAGACCTTGGTTGTTCCAATGTCTAATGCTACTACAGTAGCGGGTTTTTTAAAAGCCTTTTCCATAATTGCCGGTTTTGCAGTTATTCTAATAAGTATGTTTCAAAATGTTTGCTTCGTTTTTTTTAAGGATTGAAAACCGATTTTCAATTAGCCTTTTTATCAAAAACAAAACGTAGTTAATTCCTAATTTTAAATGGGCATTTCTCCCTCTGCCTGTCGGCATCTCCCCTGCCCGTTGCACAGCAGGCGGGCTCCAAAGGGAGACAAGTCACTCATATTTTGTCAATCCACCCATCACTCAATTTTCACTTCATTCAATTTCCTCTATCGTCTCTCGTATCTTTTTATTTGCGGCCGATAACTTGCCCTTTGTACCTCAAGTCCAATTCCTTATATCGTTGCCACCCAGTGCGCGACATTCCTTCTTTATAAAAAATCTTAAGTCGCTCTATTTTATCTTCTAAATCTTTTATGCCTCCAAATCTAATTTTATGATCTCCGATTTTTGGTGCGAAAGTGAATTCGTTTTTACTCACATGAATTTGCTCCACTAATGGCTTAAGCAATTCATCTTTTAAAATAATATTGACCAGTTTAAATAAATCACTCATGATGTGATCTTCTCTTTGAAGATAGTCATCTGTGTAGGCTGGCAAATCACCTGTCACTACCACCACCCTTGCTGTATAATGCTTGGAAGGATTCATCTTCACCCCTGATTTATCGAGGTAATAATCCAATCCATTTTTATCAATAATTCTGAGAATAGGTTCTCTTTGATTTAGAGAAATATTAATCTCCTCATTTGCATTGATATAAGTTTCTGCATCTAAAACGAATGGCTCCGCTTCTATCTCCAATTCCAAACGCTCCATGTCAATTTCAGATACCTTGAGACCAATCAAGTCGCTATCAAAAGCATTTTTTATCACATTCTGAATGTCCCCTTCATTGATGAGAAAGTTCCCATTCAAGATTGGTTCGATTTTGATATTAACCGCCTGTACTCGAGAATCATTGGTTGATTCTACTGCTGAAATCACCAACGCCGCTGTCCCAAGGACCATGACGATCCAAAGAATTCTAATCAGCGATGCTCGGTATATCGGCTTCATTTTTAAGTTTGGTTAAATGTGTAATTTTCTTTATTCTATGCGTTCCCTGAGCGAAGTCGAAGGGAATAAATGTAAAAATCTGTTGTTCGTACTGTACCCTTCGGCTTCGCTCAGGGTACGCTCCTCGGCTTCGCTCAGGGTACGATTTCTATTATTTTTCTAAAATCCAATCCTTAATTGGATTTCTAAAAGTGTCAATATCTCCTGCGCCCAA
>CALHBQ010000235.1 GCA_937930815.1 uncultured Saprospiraceae bacterium
TTGAACTGTTCCATTTAACTTCCCTGAAAAGGCAGTTAAGTAACCAATTTCTTCTTCCTTATTTTGGACGACCAAAACGCCAAACATCTTTCCAATTGGCAAATCTTTTTTGCCCTCAACCAAACCAAAATTATGTTCCCATTCATGGGAAGTAAGATATGCCTGCAACTCCTCCGCCGCCATCACACAAAGCGGATGTGGCTCGTAATAAAACGGAAAAGTAAACCGCTCAGGAAGCGGTATATCATCTATAGACTTTTTGAAAGATTGAAAGCAGGTATTTTGCAAGGAATGAATTTCGGATTTAAGAAAGTGCAAAAGTACGATCATTATATTATTCGTACAGGGGTAAAGTGTAGATTAGTTTTTGAACCACAAAAGGTACAAAAGAACCACAAAAGATTTCCTAGTGTGCTCTTTTGTGTCTTTTGTGGTTCAATTTTACGTTTACTTTGAAAACTTCTGCCGCACCAACAAAGTTATACACAAGGGACTTTCTATGAAAGGAGTTTCTCGGCTTTTGCTTTTGCTAAATTAATAAGCAGGTCCAAAGCCAAGAATTTTTCTAACTCAATCGCTTCATTTTTATTTATGCTTCCCTCTTTCTTTTTTTTAAGTAAGGTACTTACTTGCTCATTGATTTCTTCTGGAGCTTTTAAATTTGCGACTATAGAGGGATTCAATTTTGCCAATTTTTCAGCAATATCTCGATATGCTTCAATTAACGTCATAATTCGATTTTTCTTAATAACTAATGTTAAGCATAGGCAACAATCTCGAAGAGATTGAACATGAATAGCCACGAGTGTAACTCGTGGTGTTTAAATGCAGTGTGCTACACACTACAAAGTAGTTGAACCAACTAAGTTATTGTTCAACCACTTCGTAGTTGTCATGGACAGTTCAGTGTTCCCCCGAGTTGCACTCGGGGTTATTCAGATTCAACTACTTCGTAGTTGCTTTTAAGTAATATCAGTTTACCTTCTTTCTCACCAACCAAGTCACCCACACCACCCAAGCTGTACAAACCAACATCATGATTTTTTGCAAAAAAGGGAGGTAGTAAAGATTCCATGAAGTAATATAAATATAGAGGCAAACGACATTTAGAACTAAACAAACAATAAAAAGTCCTAAAACAGGCCGATATGCTTTTTGTAGTAGTTCTGAAAACGCTCCAGCGAAAACGCCAATTCCAAATAAGGCAGTCAGATAAAGTGCCTGATTATGCAAATCTGTTAAAACCAAACCGTACGAAATACCCATCAAAACACCACAAACTCTTATGAATTGATGAATCTTTTTTTCTTTTTGAAAAAGTCGTGGAAAAACAAAGGAGAAACAAATCAAGATGCCAGCTATAATCAAATGCGCTACCAAAGCGAAAGGACGAGCAGGGTTGGGCTTGCAGTTTTTACTCTCAAGACTCATGATATCACACCAATAATTATGAAACATATCAAAGGCTGTCGAGTCAGGAAAAGCATCTGAACCGCCCGGGTATTTGCTAATCGCTAAGGCAAACAATCCATAGTAAATCGCAAATCCAATAAAAATTGCAGCGGTCAGTTTTTTTAAGTAACTGTTCATAATAATGAATAAGTTATTTCGAGTTTACTTTTTTATGCTTCAAGGCAAAAAACGCAGACGATGCCTTAGCATCGGCGAGGCTTTTTAACGCAGAAGCGTAAAATAAGGAAGCCGAAATGGCTATTTGATAATTGTGAATAATTACTTATCATAAACAATTGGGTCTTTCGTGCGTCAAATGGCAATCTAAGATGCAACTACCATAGTTTTAAGTAACCAAAATACTCATAGAAATAACTTATCCATAATTTTAGGCTCATTTAAATTTCCTCCATGAAAAAAGTCCACCTTCTATTTGCTTCATTATTTGCTTTCTCTTCGATTTCAGCTCAAGACTTTTATGACATTAATACGGTTCAAGAGATAAAAATCTATTTCGACCAAACCGATTGGGATGCTCAATTAGATCAGTTTTTTATTGATGGGGATGAGGAGCGATTGATGTGTAGTGTAACCATCAACGGAGAACCGTTTGATAGTGTAGGGATTCGTTACAAAGGGTTTAGTTCGGTGAGTGTCGATAGAGTGAAAAACCCTTTTAACATCAAACTCGATTACCTCAAAGAGCAATCTTACGATGGCATTGATAAGATTAAGTTGAGTAACGTGATTCAAGATCCTTCTTTTATTAGAGAGGTGTTTTCTTATGAAATTGCTCGAAATTATATGCCTGCTTCTAATGCCAATTTTGCTAAAGTGTATATCAATGATGCGTATTGGGGATTGTACACCAATGTCGAATCTGTCAATAAAACGTTCCTTTCTGACAATTTTTCAACGGTAGATAATGCCTTCTTTAAATGCAATCCAGAAGATTTGGATTTGGATGGCGAGAACTCAAATTTGAGTGATAGCCCTGGTACGAACCCTGATAATTATCATGAACTCTACGATATGCGTTCCGATGAAGGGTGGGATGATTTGTATGGTTTGATTGATGTTTTGAATAACGAACCAGACGATATCGAAACGGTTTTGAATGTTGATCAAACGCTTTGGATGCATGCGTTCAATTACGTTTTAATCAACTTTGATAGTTATATCGGTTATGCGCAAAATTATTATTTGTACAAAGATACGGACGTATTTCAACCAATTCTTTGGGATTTGAATATGTCTTTTGGCAGTTTTAGTTTTACGGATGCCTCCGAAAATTTCGATGGATTTTCGCCACGTCAAGCGCAAACGATTGATCCCTTGTTGCATCATAATAGTGTTTCGATTCAGCCGCGACCGTTGATGCGTAATTTGTTTGCAAACGATACCTATCGCAAAATGTACCTCGCACACATGCGAACGATTGTCAACGACCATTTTGCAAATGAATCTTATAAAGCGCGTGCAACTGCACTTCAAAATCTAATTGATGATGCAGTGGCAACTGACCAAAATACTTTTTACGGCTACGATAATTTCAAAGAAAATCTAACCAATACCGTTTCTGATCTAATCGAATACCCAGGCATATTTGATTTGATGGATAATCGCTCGACTTACCTTTTAAACTATGAAGGTATCAGTGATGCGCCTGTGATTTCTGAGGTTCAAACCTCTGTTCAAAATCCTATAAATGGTGAAGATGTTTGGGTGACGAGTAAAGTAGAAAATGGACAATTTGCCACTTTGTTTTACCGATTTGGAGGAAACGGACTTTTTTCAAAAATAGAAATGAAAGACGACGGAAACAGTGAAGACGGCGCAGCCAACGATGGTGTTTTTGGTGGAAAAATCGAAAACGTTTCTAACAATATTCAATACTATCTTTTTGCAGAAAATGTAACTGATGGCATTTTTGCACCCGAACGTGCAGCGCGTGAATTTTATACCATTCAATCAAAAATCGGAGCAGGTGATATTGTCATCAATGAATTTATGGCTTCCAATTCAGAAAGTGTTGCCGATGAAGCAGATGAGTTCGACGATTGGATTGAGATTTACAATACGACCAATAATGACATCGCTTTGAGCGGCATCTTTATATCTGATAAAGTAGATAATCCAGATAAGTTTCCGTTGCCAGATGTGGTTTTGCCAGCCAATGGCTATCAAATCATCTGGGCGGATGAAGATGGCGATCAAGGGGAGGCACATGCTAATTTCAAACTATCTTCTGGAGGTGAATTTATCATGCTTTCTTATGCGGATTCGACCGTGATTGATTCTACTTCATACGCCGTGGCAACTACTGATTTGTCGTGGGCACGTAACCCAAATGGTACGGGGGCTTTCGCCGAAGGAAGTCATACTTTTGATATGAATAATGATTTCTCCAGTACGAATGAGCCATTTGTTAATTACGATTTAAAGCTATTTCCAAACCCAACAAATGAGGTTTTGAATATTACTTTCGCGGCCGAAATGCCCAATCAACTGTCCATAATTGGCGTAACTGGAAAATTGATTTTTAAAACCAATAAAATTACGAATCATTTTACCCAAAAAATCGATCAACTAAACGCTGGACTCTATTTCCTAAAGTTGAAATACGAAGATGGAATTCAGATTGAGCGATTTGTAATTCAAAAGAAATAATTAATCACCCATGAGCGGAATTCCGCTCGAAATGAAATCTTTTTAATGAAAAATATTTTTACTTTTTTGATGGTTTTTGCCTGTTTTTCACTCACA
>CALHBQ010000236.1 GCA_937930815.1 uncultured Saprospiraceae bacterium
CCAATTTTGACACTATCACCAAAACAAAACTCAAGTTCCAAATCAGACGATGGTGTTGGTAAAATTTCTAAATCTATCCAAAATTCTTCTATGCAACCTTCGACAGTTTTTCGTTTTACAACGGTTCTTCCAGCATCACAAATGGTCGTATCTAAACTTTGGACATAAAAACAATCACCTAAACAAACGGTATCTTTAAACATCTCGATTGGAATAGGTAGTACTTTGATTCTTTTGCAAAAAGGTGGAATCGTATCACAAACATTAAAGGCCGTATAGCATAAATCATATGTTCCTGGCGTATCCCAAACAATTTCAACCATTGTATCTTGTTCATGAATCAATTGCCCATTCAGAAGCCATTGTTGAAAATTAGCCCCCAATCTGAAAGGAACTTCGTAATTGGCAGTATCTCCCAAACAAGTTTCTTCTATCCCATCAATAAAATTGATATCTGCAAGATTCCCAACAGAAGTAGAGCCTTCAATAACGGTTACTCGATAATCACATTCATCACCACCGTCGCCATCCATAACGAAATAATAATATTGCCCAACGACCAATGGTTCTGTTACCGTAAATCGAGTCGTTGAGTTGGGCGGCATCCCGCCATCACAATTAGAAATTAATCGAGTCGTCTCGCAATCCAGTGATTCATAAATGCCAACTTCCAATCCCCAACCAATTTGACAATTAGACACAAAAACATCTAAAACTAAATTTGGAGTTCCTGCAATGAAAGATATCCAAGTTATGCGTTGATTTGTACCCGTGCAAAAATTACTTGGTCGTTGCCCTGGAGTGTTGCTTCTATTCCTACCACTAAAACCATCAATATCGCAGACAACACAGGCATCTTCGCATTGCGGTGTCATTTCATCCACGATACATGGCATTGGTTGAGCTTCCAAAATAATAGACCAAATTGTAAAAATTGAGAGGAGGTAAAACCTAAATTTCATCTTAAAAAAATTAAGTAGTTTATGATTTGAAAAGTAATTCTAAAACAAAATATTCTTAATGAAGAACAAGAACCCAATTTCTTTATAGTTTTGCAATCGAAACATACCTTTGGTAATAAAAATTGTCAACCGTTGCGCATGGATATCGAATCATTTAGGAATTATTGTTTATCAAAAAAAGGGGTCACTGAGGAATTTCCTTTTGATGAGTTCACCCTAGTTTTTAAAGTGATGAATAAGATGTTTGCTTTAACAGGACTCAAATCAGAAGAATTTAGAGTCAATCTAAAGTGTGACCCAGAAAAAGCAATCCAACTTCGAGAGGAATACGCAGAAAGTATCATCGCTGGTTGGCATATGAGCAAAAAACATTGGAACACGGTTTACTTTGAAGAAGGTTTGAGTGACAAATTTTTGATAGAACAAATCGACCATTCTTATGATATGGTGGTTTCGAAATTAAAAAAAGCAGATAAAGAGATTCTAAAAAACCTTTGACAAATTCCAATAACATGTCGGTTGATTACTTAATAGTTGGGCAAGGAATTGCTGGCACACTACTCCATTTTTCATTAAAAAAGGCAGGTCAAAAAGTTGTTGTCATTGACAATCATCACAAGGGCGCAGCAACAAAAGTCGCAGCTGGCGGTATCAATCCAATTACAGGAAAACGGTATGTCAAAAGTTGGAAAATTGAAACCTTAATGCCGGTTGTCCGAACAGTTTATGCTGAATTAGAAGCACTTTTAGATACCCAATTTTTCAAAGAACGAAATATCATTAGAATTTTAAAAAATGCAGGGGAAGAAAACACGTGGCTTGGGCGATCTGCCGATCCATTTTATTTAAAATATTTTGTTGAGCATCCACTCATCGGCGATTTTGAAAAGCATCTCAATTCGTTTCCTTCTATTGGTGAAATAAAAAATGGAGGCCAAGTTGATATTGCCCTTTTAGTTGAAAAATATAAAGAACTACTCTTTTCAAATCAAGAAATTTTGAATGAAAAACTTGACTATTCTCAATTAGATTATTCAAAAAAAGGAGCTGTTTCTTACAAAGGAATTGAATCAAAGGCAGTTATTTTTTGCGAGGGTGCTGGTGCTGCAAAAAATCCTTTTTTCAATTATTTACCTTTTGAATTATCGAAAGGAGAAGCGCTGACCGTCAAAATTAAAGATTCGAATTTGGATAAAATAATTAGACATCGAGTATCGGTTGTTCCTACTCAAAAGGACGAATACTGGATAGGCGCCTCCAATTCTTGGGAATTTGAAAATGATGATCCAACTCAAGAAGCAAAAGAAAATTTAGAAGAACATCTTAGTTCGATTTTTAAAAACAAACCAGAAATTACTAATCACCAATCAGCAATCAGACCAACGGTAAAAGACCGAAGACCACTCTTAGGCGTTCACCCGAACCACTCTAATCTATTCATTTTCAATGGATTAGGCACAAAAGGTGCTTCACTCGCTCCGTACCTTTCTCAGCAAATGGCAGATTTTATTTTGAACGATGCTGACTTATTATCTGAGGTTGATATTCAGCGGTATTCTGGTAAGGTCTGAAAGGACTGAGAACGATTGATAACCATCTGTTGCAATTTCTCAAGTTCAATCTTCATTTAATCATTTACTCATTCCCTCATTTAATCATTTACTCTATATTTGCCGATATGAAAATTTCAGGCTTCACCATGGCGAAAAATGCTTCTAAATTGTACTACCCAATGAAGGAGGCGATTCTTTCGATTTTGCCAATCGTAGATGAGTTTGTGGTGGCTATTGGAAAAGGCGACGAGGACGATACAACGCTCGAAGAAATTAGAAGCATTGACTCTCCAAAAATAAAAATTGTAGAAACCGTTTGGGATATCAAAAAGTATCCTCGTGGTACTGAAAATGCACATCAAACGGATATTGCAAAATCTCATTGCACGGGGGATTGGCTTTTCTATTTGCAAGCCGATGAGGTCGTTCATGAAAAGTATTTACCAACCATAAAAGCACATTGCGAAAAGTATCTCAACGATAAAAATATCGAGGCACTGCTTTTTAATTACCTCCATTTTTGGGGTGATTATGAACACCACCGCGTAGATCATGGCTGGTACAAAAAAGAGATTCGAATTGTTCGCAATAATCCAGAAATCCACTCTTGGGAATCAGCACAGTCTTTCCGCAGAATTCCGAATTTTGATGGTAAAGATTACCGACAGCAAGAAGGAACTTTTAAATTGAAAGCAGCCGTGATTCCTGCCTACGTTTATCATTATGGATGGGTGCGACCTCCTCGATTGATGCAAACCAAAAAGAAGGCATTGCATGTGATACATGTCGGTGAAAAACAGGCGGACAAAAATTTTGAAGGCAGAAAAGCTCAGTTTGATTATGGTCCCCTTGGCAGAGCTGAAAAGTTCGATGGAACACATCCTGAAGTTATGAAAGATTGGATTGCAAAATTTGATTGGGCAGAAGAATTAAACTATTCAAAAAATGAAATAACGCCTGATAGAGAAAAATTCAAACATGATAAATTGAAATACCAAGTCCTTACTTTCCTGGAACAAAAGGTATTTAAAAAAGAACTTGGCGGATTCAAAAATTTCATATTGGTAAAATAGTTTGGTATTTTTCATTCATAATCAAAGGATTGGCTTATAAAATTGGCTTTTTCGAAAAAGAAAACGAGATTTGCTCTCAATACATGGAAGCTTTACAAAAAATACACTTACCTCAAAAACAAATAAATATTGAATATGCAGAAATGGATTTGGTTGGTTTTGGTTGTTGTTATTTCATTTTGTAGTTGTTCTCAAAAAGTACTGGAAGGCACTTACAGCACCCCACCACCTGAAGAAGGACTTCTTTTTTCAGGAGATATTTATCATTTTTTTGATAGTAACCGTGTGGAGGTGACCCATTGGTCCGACGACCTCTCAAGCAATAAATTTGGCGAAGGAACTTTCGCATTAGATGGAAAAAAGCTATCGATTGAATTTGATGATGTCGCACCACGCAATCCTTTTGTTCAGGACAAAGATACTACCTCTGGAAATGCAGATATCATTGCCTATTCTTTCAATCTGATCAATATTAAATCTGAGCCTTTGATTGGGGTCGTGATTTCAGCTATCGACGGTAGAGGCAATGAAATCAATTATACCACCTCCAATCCGCATGGGTTTGCCAAAATGGAAATCCCTTCCCGAAAGGAACAAATTACTATTAATTTTACCTACACTGGTTTTGAAAACGTCGTTTTTGAATCTAAAAATAAACAGTCAAAAGAGTTGACCATCAGAATGCCTGAAAACAGACTCGAATATAAATCTGGCGATAATTTAAACTATAAAATCAAACTCAAAAAAGGCGTACTTCAGTTAATTGAAGGAGATAAGTATAGAATTTTAAATCAGGAAGTTGAAGCAATTGTGGAGGAAGAATGAGGTGAGAGGTGCGAAAAAACGGATGGTTCATACTACTACATCACTTGTCAAAAAATAATATGTAAATCAATATCTTTTTTTAAAAGCCCTCAAAATGGGTAGGCTAATTGGAGAAAAATTAGATGCGAGGGGAGTTATTTTTTAATAAAACTTAATAGAATTTGATTGAAATATAAAACGGCTCTTGATTAGTTTCAAGAGCCGTTTTTTTTATTCATCATCAAAATTAAAAAAGTCTTCATCCTTAAATTTATCAATATCCCTTCTTTCTCTTTTCGTAGGTCTTCCTGCTCCTTTCTCTCTAAATTCTGGTCTTGATTTTCCTACATACCATTCATTAAATTTATTTAATTCTTCTGCTGGCGTGAGATTTTCATAACATTCAACCGCAAGGGGCGCTCCTACCCTTTTCTCAATAAGTTTTAAAACTTTAAAAGTCAGATGAAATCCTTCTTTCCGAACCTGAACGATTTCTCCACCTTGAAGTAAAAACGATGGTTTGAGCTTTACATCATTTATTTTTACACCTCCTCCCTTAACAGCAGTAGTCGATATCGTTCTGGATTTAAAAATCCGAACACTCCAAAGCCATTTATCAATTCTTACTTTTTTCAACTATATTTTTTTTATCAAACTAAATGCAAATAAAGGCTAATCTATTTAAATTTCCTTTTTCTTTGCAGTAATGATTTGAAACACTTTCTTGTGACAATAGTTCCAATAATAAAGTCTCAAAATTTGTGAACAAAATTGGGCTTTTGTAAATTTTAAATTAAAGATAATGCACAAAACTGATTTAGACCTACCACTTTCAAATTTGGTCATAAATATGGAAGAGTCTGCAACGATTGCGATGGCTCAATTAGCACGTGATGTGGCGGCAGAAGGAAATGACGTGATTTCCCTCACTTTAGGTGAACCTGATTTCGATACACCAGAACATATAAAAGAAGCTGCCAAACAAGCTTTGGACGACGGTTACACAAAATATACCCCAGTTCCAGGATTGCCTGAGTTACGTAAAGCAATCGTAACGAAGTTCAAAAGAGACAATGGACTTGATTTTGAAATGAATCAAATCATGGTTTCAAATGGCGCTAAACAGGTAATTGCAAATATCTGTATTGCACTTTTGAATAAAGGAGATGAGGTCTTGATTTTTGCGCCGTTTTGGGTTTCTTATAAAGCAATCGTAGAAATGCATGGAGGCGTTGCTGTGCCAGTTTATGCTGGTATTGAGCAAGACTTCAAACCAACTCCTGAACAGGTTGCGGCAGCCATTACAGATAAAACCAAGTTGGTGATTTTCAGTTCGCCATGTAATCCAACGGGTTCTGTTTTTTCTAAAGATGAAATGCATGCTCTTGCGGAGGTTTTTGATAAGCACAAAAATTTAATCATCATTTCAGATGAAATATATGAATACATCAACTTCATCGAGGAAGGGCATTTCTCTTTGGGAAGTATTGAATGTATGAAAGATCAAGTTGTGACTGTCAACGGATTTGCAAAAGGATTTGCGATGACTGGTTGGCGTTTAGGTTACATGGGTGGTCCAGATTGGCTGGTAAAAGCATGTTCTAAAATTCAAGGTCAATTTACATCTGGAGCCAATTCTTTTGGTCAAAAAGCGGCTTCGATTGCATTGTTATCAGATTTGACCCCGAGTTATAAAATGCGAGATGCTTTTCAAAAAAGAAGAGAATTGGTCATTGATGCGATGAATAAGATTCCAGGTATGAAGTTGAATTATCCAAAAGGTGCTTTCTACGTTTTCCCAGATGTGAGTCATTTTTATGGAAAGAGATCTGATGAAGGATTTGCCATAAATAATTCAGTTGATTTTTGTGAATACTTACTTCGAAAGGCTTTTGTAGGATCTGTACCTGGAGTTGCATTTGGGGCACCTAACAATATTAGATTGAGTTATGCAGCGAGTGATGAGAAATTGACCGAAGCAATGAATCGAATTAAAGAGGTTTGTTCTAAATTGAGTTAAGAACTATGCGTACTTCGAGCGAAGTCGAGAAGCACACGAACGGAGAACTATTTTCCATTTTTGTACTTCTTGGCACTTCGGCTACGCTCAGCACGACGCTGCGCTCGAAGTACACATTATTGTTAATTAGAAACTACCTTTTTAAAAGTATGCATTTGAGGTTTACCTGTAATATTGGTAAAAATCAAAGCTCCTTTTGTCAATTTATTAATGGTAAAACACTCGGCAGAATTTCCTTCTTTTAAAACAAAACAAGAAAATTGAGTGACGTCGTTGTTTTTTGAAGAGCAATAATTAGGACAATTTGTATAAGCTTCAATCCATGCTTCTTTTGTTGGAGCATCTTTTTTAGCCCATTTGACATCATTCTTTTTTACGATAATCGTTTCGTTTTCATCTCTCACATTTACCCAATCCCCTTGCAATACAACTAAATTTTCAGTCCAGCCATCGTTAAGCATGTCTGTATTATTACCTTCTTTCGAAGGAATTGGTTCAGAATGAACTTTGGGATCATCCTTACAACTATAAACAGCAATTATTAAAAACAAAAAAAAGACAAATTTCAAACGATACATATTCAATTTTTAGTCGGGTAAAAAGACATTGTAAAATTACAAGAAAAACTGCTTTAAGCACTGATATAGAAGTTAATTGCGAGAATTATTTTAAAATCCCTTTTTTTGCAAACTTTTTAGAATAGAAACGAGTTAGAAATTGTACAAAGACATACAGAAAACGTAGTTAAA
>CALHBQ010000237.1 GCA_937930815.1 uncultured Saprospiraceae bacterium
AAAAAGGCCAGAAACTAAACTCAAAGCAATAAAAAGGCGTTTGCTTCGAATTTGAATGATTCATGGAATCTATTGAAGAATGATTATTTAGTTAGGACTGCAAAGGTGCAGGTTTTCTAATTAACATCAATGAATGAGACGCATTTTATCTGATATGTATTCACTTTGAAGGGACAAATTCTTCAAAATGTGTAATTTAGACATCAAAGATTTTTTGGATGTGAGGAGATAATCTTAATCAATCAGCTCTCTGAACCAATTATCTCTCCACTCAATTAATTCATTTATTGCTGCGTAAGTGCTTATACGCCAGATAATTCTAAAGAAAATGAGGAGTTGTTGTATTAAAAAGAAAACAAAAATGAGGATGGTATTTGTCATTCCAGAAGCACCTTCAATCATCCAATATAATCCAACAAAAATTAATTGGATTAATGCAAAAATTATCAACATTCCTTCTATCGATCGGAAGTTTTTTCTTACAAAATGAAACGCTGTTTTGATAGATTTCCAAACACTGAGATTTCTTTTTAAGTAGAAAAGTCTGGAAGAAACCGACCATGCAAAAAGGAAAAGCATCAACAAAACGTAGAAAAAGAAAACGCCAATTAGGATAAAAATATATTCACGTTCGGAAGGAAGACTTCTGATGATTGATTCAAAATTAGAAACTAATGGAGCCCAAATTAATACCGACAAGAGAAGAGTGATAATTAGAAAAAATAAACCCATTTGTAAATATGGAACAAAATACCTTGCGCCACCTGCCCAAAATATATCCCAAGTTGGTTCTTTTTTTTCGATGGTAAAAAGTAATCCACCATTTATAAAAACACTAAAAATCATCCAAATCAAAGCTAACCATGGTAGGCCGCCAGTGAGTATTCGAATGAAGTCTCCATGCACATTTTTCAGATCAGAGATAACGGTATGGTCGTAGCCATGTAATAGTTTTTCTAATGCTAAAGAGCGCTCAATTGGTGCAATCAATTCACTTGCGACCAATACACCTAACACCATTGCCAACAAAAATTGTATTGCATAAACAATCAATCCAACTCGCCATGAGCCGATTCCCGTTTTCCAACCTTGTATGAATGCGTTTAGCAATGGTGGTGTTTTTTAGCAAAATTAAGTTTTAGTATCTATTTTTTCATAAAAGTTGTTTTTTTTACGCTCATCACAATAATATAGAGGTGTTTTACGTAATAAACCTATTAAGTTAAAATTTAATACATTTGCAATAAGGCAGTTGCGTTTTCCACCAACACAAATAATAGAGTGACTTTGAGTAATTAACAAAAAAATTCTAATAGGAAACTGCCAAGAAGGTGTTAAAAATCAATTCCGCAACTTCAAAGTTCTACAAAATCTCAAGAAGGGTTAATTCAACGATTGTTGGCGAAAGCTGACCGATTTATTATTGATATACACTTTTACCAAAACCGAAACTATGCAGAAATTCTTACCCTCTAATTTCTTTTTGAATTCATTTTCAAAAGGAACAACTTCACTTCTTTTTTTGTCCATAGCTGCACTTTTATTTTCCTTTAATTTAAATGCTCAATTGGTCTTCTCCGAAGATTTTGAATCGTATCCGACGGGATCGGTGGCGGCTGGTAATGGTGGCTGGTACACCCAAGCAAGTTGTATGGTGGAAATTGCAGACGGCGGCGCAACTTATGGGAATGTTTTGAAAAGCATCGATTGTAGCGGCGCACAGGATGTCCGATTCGATCATGATTTTCAATTTGATACCACCTCATTTACCTCTATCCAATTTTCAAGTAAATTAAATGGTCGGGGGGATGGACGTTCGCTCTTATATTTCAATGGATTTGCATTTGGCCTCCACAATTATGGAACCTATGTAGGTAATGGTAATAACAATTATGGTGATAAAGTGGAAATTGGTACTTGGTATGAGGTGCGTTTAGATATAGATTGGTCATTCCGGCATTCTGGCAATAAATACGGGAAGGCAACATTGTTTTATAAAAAACATGGAACGACGGACTGGATTGAAGATCAAACTTTGGGGAGTTTAGCATTGCTAAACATAACCTATCCTATTTCCTCTTCTTATATCAGAACTCAATTTCAACTGCAATCAAGAGGCAATCTGGCAGAGATGGATAATATTCGAGTTTATAATTATGATTTGACCTCTGTAGATTTAAATAATGGATTAGAAGCTTACTATAGTTTTGATGATGGAACAGCCCAGGACAATTCAACCAATCAAAACCATGGTACTATCAATGATAATCCAAATAGTGTCACAGGAATCAAAGGAAATGCTTTTAACTTCGATGGAGAGAATGATTATATTGATGTTCCTACTGGTTTGAATTTTAATGAAGATTTTACTATTTCATTTTGGATGAAACCCGAAAAGAACTTAGGAACAATTATTAATAAAGGAGAGGGATGCCCAGATGGAAATCCGACTTATTTGGGGTCCTCCTATTATCTCGGACTACCGGGTAAATATGAAGGTTGTTACAATTTTGTAGACACGTCTAATAATTATATTGTAGCTAGAGCGGTGGCGCCTGGAGGGAATTTTTTTGATGACAGAATTGTATCCACTACCGAAAACCCTCCAGTAGCGACTGGAAGGTATTCTTTTGTGTCCCTAAGCTATTCCAATTCGGATAAACAATTTTCACTGCAAATTAATGATAGAAAATTAAGTAACAATGAACTACTTCATTTCTATGAAAATGGTGGGGGAGGTTCGAATTGTGCCCCCATTTCTCCTACAGATTTTTCAATGCTACATCAGACCGCTTCTTCCATGACGATAGGTGCAAGTAAGAGCTATTGTGGAGATGGTATGTTGAAGATGATTGAATTTTTTAAAGGGGAACTTGATGAACTTCGATTTTATAGTAGGGTGCTTAACCAAGCCGAGGTTGATTCTCTTTCTAATTTCCCCCTTCCAATTCAATGCCCTCCTTCAGATGTCGTGCTTACAAGCGATGCAAACGCCACCAATTTCCAATTAACTTACCCAAATTGTGATTCGATTTTTGGAAGCTTGATAATTGAAGGACCAGTTTCAGATTTCAGCAAATTAAGCCACATCAAATATGTCCAAAACGAAGTCATTATTCAAAGTGCATCATTTTTTGATTTCTCAGGATGGAATATTTTAACAGTTGGTAGCAATGTGAATATTTCAGATAACATAGATTTGACAAGCCTTTCTGGGTTAGAAAATTTGAAAACGGTCGGCGGCAATTTATCAATAACCTACAATGCAAAGTTGAATGATTGTGCTGCGATTTGTCAATTAGCAACTGAAGGAGTCGTAGGTAGTGTAACATTGCAAGACAATCTGACTGGCTGTAATGACATATCTGAATTGAGTTCATTGTCTATCAGATATCAAGAAGATTTTACGAACGATCCGAATTGGGTGAGCTTTCATCCAAATGCTGCTTGGGATGCCTCGAATGGTACCTATAAAGTGATAACACGTGATAATTTAAATGGTGAATATTGGGCCCATTCTCCAAAGTTTCAAACCATAGATGGTTCAGAAGACTATCAATTGCAATTTGAAATAATGAATGAAAAACCGGATTGGGGAACTTACCCAGAGATTGCGTTTAGGGGTTTTAATCAAGATACAATTTATAGCGGTGGTGGGTCTTCATTTTATGTCAGATTTGTAGATGGTGGGTCATGGAATCAACAATTCGTAATAGGAACGGGCACTCCTACCGCGGTTGTAACGCAGAATCGATATGAAGGAAATAAATGGTATAGATTTACAGTGAACTATAGAGCTGCTGACCAAAAAGGAGATATTATCATTGAAAATTTGACGGATAATGAACCTTTTGAAGAACTTATTAATGTTGATTTTGAACCGAAAGATATTTCGTGGGTATCAATGGGTTATTACAACGAACCAAATTGGGGACGCAATTGGTCTCCGATAGTAGTAGATAATATTTCACTCTCTCAAATCTCTGATCGTTGTGGAGATTTGAATGATTTGAAAATGGTTTCAATCGACGCACCAGATGTGATTTGCCCTGATGAAGGCAACAAAATTCCATTGACCGTTGAAGTAAAAAATCGAGGGAATGAACCCGTTTCAGATTTTGAAGTTGGTTTTATTTTAAATGATGATTTACCAGTTTTTGAAACCTTTTCGGTAACACTCGAACCTGATGAAACGGCTAATTTAACTTTCACAAATTTGCCCGAAATGTCTGGTTTTGGAAATCAGAATTTGGTCGTTTTTGCAAATCTGCCAAACGATGATATTCGGCTCAATGATACTTTGACTAAGTTTGGAATCGAATATTTCCCTCCAAATTTCACGATTTATGAAGAAGACTTTTCCGACGATCCAAACTGGATAAGTTATAGCCCAAAAGCAATGTGGAGATCAGACGAAGGCGATTATCGAGTAGAAACTTTTGACAATGAAGTTGAAAAATATTGGGCACATTCTCCTGAATTTCAAAAATTAAAAGGCGACAAAGATTTTGAAATTGAGTTTGATTTGCTTTGCGAAAATCTCGATTGGGGCACTCACCCATCAATCTACTTTAGAGAAAAAAATCCTGAAGAGTATTCTTATAGCATTCCAGGTATATCATTTGGAGTTGTTTTTTCTTGGCAAGGAGCCTATGATAAAAAATTTCAAATTAATTCAGGTTCTCCAGCATTTTACACAACGAATAGTTATGAAGCGAATAAATGGTATCGTTTCAAATTCAAATATCGAGCAAATGAACAAAAAGTAGATGTTGAAATTTTTAACAAAACGGACAACGTTCTATTTGAAAATTTATTAAATAAGGATTTTACAGCTATTGATATCGCCTACGTTTGCCTCGGTTTTTACGAGCAAGCGGATTACGGCGACGAGTGGTCGCCTGTTCGGTTGGATAACCTGAAATTGGTTCAAACAGAATCTGATTGTAAAAATGAAAACGATTTGGAGCTGACATCAATTGATGCACCTGATGTCGTTTGTGCTCAAAATGGAAATACTTTTCCAGTAACAGTTTCAATAAAAAATGAAGGTTGGGTATCTCAGACAAATATCCAAGTCGGGTATTTTCTCAATAATGAAACACCTATAATTGAGACTATCCCAAACCTTACCCTTGAGCCAGATTCAACTTACGAGTATACATTTTCTGCCATAGCAGAACTGACAGATTATGGCTCCAATCACCTGAGCACTTTTACAAGTTTATCAAATGATGAGTATCTTTCAAATGATACATTGAGTCGGCCAGTTGAGTTTTTACTTCCAAGTTTGACTGCTTATGAAGAGGACTTTTCCGCCGATCCAAACTGGACAAGTTATAGCCCGAAAGCAATGTGGAATTCAAACGATCGCGATTATCGAGTAGAAACATTTGATAATACAGTTGAAAAATATTGGGCAAATTCTCCTAAATTTCAAACAATAGAAGCATCTAAAGATTTTGAGATAGAATTTGATTTGCTTTGCGAAAATCTGGATTATGCCACTCACCCAACAATAAGTTTTAAAGAAAAAAATCCTGAAGCGTATGCTTGGGGCAATCCAGGTAGATCGTTTGCAGTTATTTATTCATGGAATTCGCGCGATGATAAAAAGTTTCAATTTAACTCAGCAGGTTCTCCAGATTTTTTTTCAACGAATAGTTATGAAGCTAATAAATGGTATAGTTTTAAATTCAAATATCGAGCAAGTGAACAAAAAGTAGATATTGAAATTTTCAACAAAACAGACAATGTTCTGTTTGAAAACCTATTAAATAAAGATTTTAATGTTATTGATATCGCCTACGTTTGCCTCGGATATTACGGACGAGCGGGAGTGAATTGGGGTGATGATTGGTCGCCCGTTCGATTGGATAATCTAAAATTGGTTCAAACCGAAACGGAGTGTAAAAATGAAAACGATTTAAAGGTCGTCTCCCTCATCGCTCCCAATCCAATTTGTTCCAATGATGATAATTCTTTTTCATTAAAAACGGAGATACTCAACAACGGAACAGCAATTCAAAATGATTTTGAAATTTCATATATTTTAAATGATGAGCTACCGGTTACTCAATTAGTTTCTGGTGCTAATTTGGCAGAAGGTGAATTGCAAACTTTTACCTTCATTACGCCCGTCGAACTCTCCGATTTTGGCAATCAAAAAATAACAGTTGCGGTCAATTTGTTCAATGATGAAAATCGCTCAAATGACTCGCTCTCCAGAAATGAAATTCAGTACATTCCTCCTTTTATTACTTCAATTACAAGTGACACTTCTATCTGTTTAGGAAGTTCAATTGACTTGATGGCAAGTGGAGGTTTTAGTTATAACTGGAGTACTGGAGAAACGGGTTCAACTATTTCAGTTTCGCCTATATCTACCGAAATTTATTCAGTAGAAATCACCAATATCAACGGCTGTACTTTGCAAGAAAGTACAACTGTTCAAGTGGCTGCACCAAGTCCGCCACCAGTGATTTCGATTAATGGAAATGCGGATATTTGTCTCGGCGACTCGGTTGAGTTGTCTGCCAATTATGCCGATAATTTAGTATGGTCAACAGGCGAAACGAACCAAACCATTTGGGTTTCAAATTCTGGAAATTACACTGTCGTTTGGACCGATCCAGATAATGCGATTTGTTCAGCCGTCGAGTCCGATACCACTTCAATTGTCGTTCATGATGATGGTATTAGTACAGGCGGTTTGCCGCCGACAATTTGCTTCGGTGATGTGTTGACTTTGACAGCGGATAATGCGGCAACAGTCATTTGGTCTACGGGTGAGACAACGGCTTCAATTCAAGTTTCACCAACTGATCAAACGGAATATTCAGTAGAAGCAACAACGATTTATGGTTGTTCGATTCAGGAGTCAATAACAGTGGATGTTATTCCGAATGTGGCACCTTCTCCAGTCGAAAATCGCATTCCCGAAAACGGTAGCATCAATTTGGATAAACCCTTATTCTTCTCTTGGTCACCTACTGACAATGCAACGGCTTTTGATATTTATATTTGGAAAAAAGGTGATTCAAAACCAACGAGTCCAACTAAAGGAAACCACACCAATATCAATTTTACATACAGCAATCTCTCCTTTGGTCAAACCTATAATTGGCAAGTCATTGCCAAGAATTCTTGCTTTGAAAATCCATCGGACACACTCGATTTCACTATAAGGGAGTTGCCTGACTTGGTAGTTGAAAATGTCGAAGTAACACCCGTTGCTTCGCAGGGAACGGAGGTGGATATTACTTGGACTGTTCGCAATATTGGTACCGGCAGCACAGCAGGAACGAATTGGATAGATGGAATTTATCTGAGTACTGACGATCAATTTACCTGCCCAATAGAAGTCTTTTTTACTAAAAAAGACAACCTCCGCTTCTTGCATTCTGGGCAAAGTTATACTAATACCATCACCGCAAAATTGCCTTCTACTGCAATCGGAACGTATTTAGTTATGGTGCATGCTGATAATTCAGAATGTAGAACTTATTTGATGGAAACAGGCGAAACGAACAACATTGCTTTTGATACCATTTCCATTTTGCCGTTGCCGCGTCCTGATTTAAAAATCAATCCCGATTCACTTTTTTATCAGCCAGATGCTTTTGGTGGTGATACAATTGCTATCACATATCAAGTGGAAAATGACGGTAATATTGCGACTGGAATTGCAACATGGAAAGATCGATTTTTCATCCATGATTCACCGAGCTTCAACGGACAAGCGATTCCATTGAAAGTGGTCGATGGATTCCTTATCAAAAATCAGCCGTTCTACTCCGGCGAGTTGAAAGAGGATGAATTTTATGAAAAAACAATATTCGTTGTCCTGCCAAAAACATTGGTTGGTGATTACTATATTTTCGTAGAAACAGATTATCTAAACAATGTACTTGAAGGTGCTTTTGAGGCCAATAATATTGTTTCAGGTGATTTCATTACAATTAATTTGACTGCAACTGCCGATTTAGAAATTAAGATAAATAATACGCCGACAACTGGCATTTCTGGAGAGAAAGTTCCAATCGAATGGACAGTCACAAATCTGAATAATGCTTTACCACTCTCGTCAAGTTGGGAGGATCGAATCTATCTATCTCCAACACCCGTTTTCGATCCTGCAATAGCTCGAAATTTGGCAACCATTCGCAACCCAAAAACTCTACGTTTTAATGAAAGTTATACTCAGAATTATGAAACAGAAATTCCAGATGGACTGACTGGAGATTTTTATATTTTCATAAAAACGGATGTAGAGAACTCAGTTTTTGAATACGTTTGGGAGCAAAATAATATTGATTCGTCAAGTACAGTTCTTTCAATTCAATTGGCAGATTATCCCGATTTGATTGTCGACGATATTTCGGTTTTTGAAGACACTTTATATATCGGCCAGTCGTTTGCAATGAGTTGGTCAATTCAAAATCAAGGCGTTGGAACAGCAACTCCATGGACGGACAGAATGTATATTTCTCGGAATTCGAATTATGGTTCAAGTTTGAAAACTTTGGGTAATTTTAGGCAGTCCGAAAACCTGAATTCTGGCGAAGGAGTTACTCAAACATTAAACTTCACTGTTCCCGGAAATCTAACTCCAGGGCAGCATTACCTCTATGTTAGAACAGATTTGAACAATGAAAATTTTGAATATGCCGCTGCGGAAAACAATAACATTGGAAGTGAATTAGCATTGGGCGGACAAGGCGTTTATGTTGCTTATGTTCCAACGATTTCTGATGTGGCTTTGAGTTCTAATTTTGCGAAAGACACCTTGGTTTCAGGCGCACCTTACGAACCAATTGCTACGTTAACGAATCTTGGGCCAGATGCAACTTTTGCAAAAGATTGGACGCTCACAGCATATCTTTCCACCGATAACGAAACCTCATCAGATGATTTTATCATTGGTGCAAAATGGAGAAGAAAAACCCTTTCCAACAATGAATCTATTAATTTTGAAACGCCGATAAGTATTCCGAACAATCTGCAAGGCGACTATTTTTTAATTTTCAAAATAAGTGCATCACGTCCAGAAAATATTAATGAATCATATTTTGAAAACAATGAAGTTATCCTACCAGTTTTTATTGATTTTCCATTGCCGCCTGACCTTGAAGTAACAGATGCAGATATTCCGGGAACGACCTTCGGAGGTGCACCGATAACTGTCAAATATTCAGTTGAAAATCGGTCAAATGCTGGTAATGTCCCGACTTACGAAAAATGGAAAGATGCCATTTATTTGTCCACTAATCCAAACTTGACAAATGATAAGGTGTTGCTCGGCGTTCGCCAACAGGATCGAACATTGGTGCCGGGAGAAGTCTACCAAGATAGCTTCAAAATCACTATTCCGAGATATGCGATTGGTAATTATTATTTGATTGTCAGTTCAGATGATGCGTCTCAAAGTAATTCGGAATTTCAGGTGTATGAAAATCCGTTGAATGAACCGAATACATTTTCTAAATTGATTAATGTTCAACCGTTGACAGCAGATTTGACGGTTACAAAAATCACTGTACCGGACAGCCTTTTGCTTGGTGAAATAGGGGAAGTAAATTATACAATCGAAAATGTCGGAACAACGCCGACCGTCGGAAACTTGAAAGATTTAATTTACTTTTCGGAAGATGAAAATTTACAAGGCGATATCGATTATTTATTCGGTCAGCGAGAAGAGCAATTGGTTTTTGAGCCAGGCGATACAATGAGTTTTACCGTTCGAGAAACAATGAAAGATGTCGAAGAAGGCGATTATCATGGGCTGGTAAATATCAATAGCATTCAAGGGTTGGCGGAAACAAATTATGAAAACAACCTTGAACTTGCACCAAATTTGACCAACGTGCATGTCAAAGAAGTGTTGATTGATGTGGTGGAATCAATGACACTAGACAGAGGCGATTTCCGATATTATAAAGTCGTCGTTCCAGCTGATGCAGATATGATTGTTAGCTTAAATAGCTTTACTGATACGATTGGAAACAACGAAATTTTGGTCGCCTACGACCGTATTCCAAAAGATTTCGATTTTGATTATCGAGAAACTTTTAGGCTCGAATTAGACAATAATGCGCTCGTTCCACTCACCAATGCGGGCACATATTATATTTTAATAAAAACGGAAAATCGTTTTCGGAATGCGCAAAATGTAGATTTACTCGTTGAATTATTGCCGTTTTCAATCATCGGTATTTCACCCGATGAAGGTGGACAAGGCGTCGTGACAACGCAGCTAATTGGTGCAGGTTATCAGCAGGGCATTCAGGTTTCGCTTAGAGACAATTCGGGTGTCGTTCATGCGACTGCACAAATGAAGGAATACATCAACAGCATGAGGTTGAAATTGCGTTGGGATTTGACGGATGTTCCATTAGGCATTTATGATGTTGTTGCCGAGAATCCGAATGGAGAGGTCGTTGTTTTGGAGGAAGGGTTTACAGTAGAGAAAGCAGAAGGCTTTGTTTTTGGAGTTGAGCAAAATGCGCCTGAATTCATGTTCAATGGCCGTAGAGGGGTATCTTCTGATAATATCAATTTTGAATTTTCATATAATATTCAAAATATCGGAAATGTTGATGTGCCAGTGGCTCAGGGGAAATTAATTGTTCCAAGTACTTTGGAATTGCGTGATTATTCGATCGATGGCGATCATGTCTTTTTAAAAAATGATTTTATTGATCCGTCTGTTTTTGAGGTCAATGATTGGGATGAAGGTTACCCTTGGCGATCACTTTCATTCTCTGTTAGAGATATAGAGGTTGGACAATCATTTTTTATTAGATATACCCAAGGCGTTCCGAAATTTACACCCTATATGGATCGAGTTACGATAAACGCTTTTACTGAAGAGGAATTCGTAAAAATTTTAGTTCAAAACGTTGAGAGCTCGAGGCAAAATATTTTGAGAGAAAGGGATGTTTATGCTCAAAATCCAGAGATGTTGAATATGATTGACAATCATGACATCTATCGAGATTCCGTTTTTTCAAATTATATAAATATTGGATTTTTAAGACATTCTGATACGGTTGGTGTCAACCTAAACTGTCGAGGATGTTATGAATACTCCTTTGATCCAGGCGATAGTCCAGGGCGATTGACCGTTCAAGAAGCGACTTTTGAGTCAGGCGATTCATACAAATGGGAAATCTCAGATCCTTATGGAAATGCAGGCGAATCACATGGTTGGGATTTATTGGATTCAAAAGGAAACATCGAAATTACAGCGACACCTACAAATCCGTTTAAAATTGAAATTCATTCTTTGAGTTCTTTCAATCAACAACCTGATTTTGTGACTACGTGGTCTCCTGGCTATGATCAATGTTGGCCAATTGCCATTGCCGAGCAAGGAATTACCAGTTTTGACGAAAGTAAATTTTCAATAGACGCCACCTCTTTCACGGATTTCAACAATATCTACGGCGGTACTTTTAGTGTAAAAATGTCATCAGGCGTTGCCGATACTTTATTCTTATGTTTCAATACAAGAACACCATCTGTCGGTGAAACTGGTTACGCTGGCGGTCCCGGACATATCGGAAAACCCGGAGGACAAGGTGGCCCTGGTGGAATTGGAGATGCAAACACCCCTGCAGGTTCTGGTGGGCGCGGTGGTAACGGCGGTTTTGGAGTTTCTACCTTTTTACTTGAAAATACTCCAGAAGGGACTCCTCCTTACGATTTTGAAAATCCACCACCAGACATTTCTCCGTTTGATTTCATACCTGCTGGGCCAGGTGGTGACGGTGGAGATGGAGGCGATAATAGTTCACCAACTGAACCTGCAGGTGACGGAGGCGACGGCGGAGATGGTGGTGATGGAATCGACGGCGCCCCTGCTGGTAATGGCGGTGATGGAGGAGACGGCGGCTCGAATTCAAATGACGGTTCGGGAGGTAACGGTGGTGACGGGGGCTCTGGAGGTGGCAGTACTGATGCTTCAGGGCCAGGGGGTAGTCCTGGCAGTGGTGGTGGAAGTAATGGAGGTACTTCTGGAGTATCTGGAAATGAAGGAAATTCAGGTCCCACTGAGCCTGATCCAACAAATAGTCCGTTGCCTGAAGGGCCAAATGAAACTCCAAAATGTGAAGAAGGTGCTCAGGAAGCAAGATGGGTTTGTGATAACATTGCCGGGCCTTTAGGTTGTGCAGGAGCTGTGGCAGGTTGTGGAGGAGTAGCAGCTGGGGCAGCAGCGGTTTGCTCACCATCAGGTCCATTCGCAATAGGTTGTGCAATTGTTGCAGCAGGAGTTTGTGCATTTGGGGTTTATGGAAGTTGTAATGAGCCTATAAATCGAGCTTTTGGAAATGATACTCCTGCAACTCCAAGTCTTCCCGGTAGTATTCCATGCGGTTCAAGTGGATTGTCTCTTATTAAAAGAGGACTACCGAGTCCCGGTGATGCAATGGGATGTTTATGTCATTTGATTAATGTTCTAACCTCATGTGATCCCAACGAAATCATCGGCCCAGATGGTTACGGAACCGAAGATTGGATGTCTATAAACGATGATCTGAAATTCCGAATCAATTTCGAAAATGATAGTATTGCTACTGCGCCAGCGCAACGAGTTACGATTCGCCAAAAGATTCATCCGAATATGGAAGGACAAGCGATTAAGTTGGGCAAAGTTGGTTTCGCAAATTATGAATTTGACCTTCCGGAAAATATTAGTCAGTTTTCTGGTTTACTTCCAGTGCCAGATTCTTTGCCTTATGATGTTCGATTGACAGCAGGAGTTGATTTTCTTAACAATGAATTTTTCTGGGTTTTACAAACTGTTGATCCGCAGACAGGAGCGATTCCTGCTGATATTTTGAGAGGTTTCCTTCCTCCAAATGATAGCTTAGGGACTGGAGAAGGATTTGTCGAATACGTCGTCCGAGCAAAACCAGATGTGACCACAGGCGAAATTATTACTGGACAAGCAGATATTATTTTTGATGCAAATGATGCCATCGAAACCAATATCGACACCTTGACCATCGATGCACTTCCTCCTGCGAGTATGATGAATGCTGCACCTTCCGTTACAGGCAATTCAACAATTAATCTAACTTGGACTGCGGTTGATGACATTGGTGGCGTTGGAGTTGGCACCTATGATTTGTATGTTTCTGAAAATGGAAATCCATTCTATTTACAGGCTGCTCAACTTGATACCACTTATTATCGATTTGAAGGAAAGGTGGATTCGAGCTACGGATTTTATACCATCGCTTATGATTTTGTTGGAAATAAAGAGGCGGATAAAAATGCAGCAGAGACAGAAACCACTTTCAATAATAATCCTTTTGTAGAACTACTAAATCCAAATGATGGTGCTGTTTTCTGTGAAGGCGATACGATTTTGATTAGTTGGAATGCTGCTAATATCGATTTTGTTTCTTTAGAAATTTCAGACAATGGAGGCAATAGTTTTTCAACTTTGAAAGACAGCTTGGTGGCAGATGATTCTGAATTTAACTGGTTGATAACCAATGGTTTGTCGGGCAATAATTTTCAATTAAAAATAACCGACCTCAGTGGTTCTGGAACCGAAGCTGTTTCGGGAATTTTTGAAATTAGTCCTAATCCAAATGTTGATTTAGGAGATGTGATTACGATTCAGGCTGGCTCTTCAATTGGACTGGATGCAGATTTCCCTGGTTCGACCTATCTATGGTCAACTGGAGAAAGCACACAAATTATTGACGTCTCAACGCCTGGTGTTTATTGGGTAGAAGTGACAACTGCGGTTGGTTGTGTTGGCCGAGATTCAGTTGAGTTAAAAATAATTACCTCAGTCAATCAAATTGCAGGTTTAGAATATTTTGAATTATTACCAAACCCATCTAATGGGCGATTTAGAGTCAATTACACATTAGCTGAATCAGGTGTTTTCAATATCGAAGTCAGAGATATTGTTGGGCGCATTCATTACGTCCTTGATTCGGAACTACATGCAATAGGAGATCATCAAAAATTTATTGATTTATCTCAATCACCTGAAGGTGTTTATTTGGTTACCTTGAAAATGAATGGAGCATCCGTTACTCGAAAGATGACGGTTGTAAGGTAGAATCCACTTTAAAAGGCATCCCGATTTTCATCAAAGATGAAAATCGGGATGTTTTTTTATTTCTGCCATATCACGCCAATCGAAGCATAAAGATCATTTTGAGGATTAATAGCTAAGGCAGTAACCCCGGAGTTATCAAGAAATTCAATTCTATTAAGAACCGTGTAGCCCAAATTGAAATTTAACGCTGTGCCTTGACCAGCATTTACTTGATATTCTAAACCAACATTTAGTTTTGAAAAAATGAGTTTATCTAAATCTCTTTTGAAATTTGTTGGAGTATCAAAATTGTAAGCTCCTCCCGTAAAGTAAATATTTGTACCAATTTTATTTTCCCCGAAACAGTAAGACTGGCGGATATGAGATGGCAAAAGAATATCTGTTTCGTGATTGCCTTTTTTACGTACGAGTTGCAAAAGGGGCAGAGTGGGATTTTTCCCAAACTTGGTATCATGAACTCCTCCAAATCCAACTTTCGTAAATCTGTTCAACCTTTTCGTAATCAAAATCGAACCCTGAAATAAAAAGTCTTCTGCTATCAATGAATTTTGAAAATCAGATGCAAGTGTGGGTTTTATAGAGGCAATCAAAACCCATCGCTTCGTCCCTAATTTTCGAATGTAATTTAATCCATAGGAAAAGGAATAGAAATTCAATTTTGAATAAAGTACAAAATTAGAATTCGCCAATACAGGATTCAAAAAAGCAAACTCTACTGAATTGTTCAAAATAGTTTTTTGGTTTTTTAGTTTGACTGGTAATTGAACTTTTGCTCTATATAGTTTGGTTTGAATATGACCATAAAAATTCTCTCCCTCAAATGAATTAGGAGCAAAATTGGTCAAATTGGCTTCAAAGATTCTGAACTTAGAAAGTGGCGGATAGGAGATGCTATCTTGCCCAAAAATAGAATTTAGACAAATCATCACTATGATGAAAAGCAGGTACTTGTTTCTCATAATTGATAGGGTTTGTAGGTTTTAAGTCCCCTAAATTATAAAAACATCTTATTTTCTGTATCTGATTTATCAAATTTTTTCTACTCCCTTCTTCGATCTATTTGCTGTGACGGCTTAAAAATCATTAAAGTATAATTGAAAATTTATTCTACTTTCGGAATATCTTCTAACTTATAAAAAACCTTCAATCCCAATTTTTTAGCCACTTCGACATCCATATCTGCTCCTTTGGAGGCACCTTCAATTCTTAAAACTGCATCACATTTTACGAGCATTCTATGAGCGACGGGGTATTGTATTTCATGGAAAATTTCGTCGCCAACTTCTTTTGAACCTGCGAGCTTCATGATAGGTAAAGCGAGCCATTCGCCAACAATCGGCATATGTCCCAAACGAAATATGGGCAACGCATAGGATTCTAATTTTTGAAGATTTTGTTCAATTAAATGTGGATCATTGTTGGTTCCACTTCGGTAAGGACCTGCGATAAGGATTAACATATTTTCTTTTGTTTGTTTCCACAAAGGAAAAGACAAAAGAGTAGAAAAGACTTAATGTAGATTAAGAAATCAGGATTTTGTTTTTTTTGCTCGAATGACACTCAGAAATTCAGGAGTAATTCCGAGATAAGAAGCGATTTGTTTTTGGGTAATCATATTGGCGATGCGTTCATATTTCGTACAAAAGTTATCATAACGCTCTGCCGCTGGAAGTGATAAATTCTGAATCGTTCTCAACTGCTCCCGTATATATGCATTTTGAAAAATGATTCTAAAGAATTTTTCAAACTTTGGAAATTCGTGCAGTAACTTATCCATGTTTTCTTTGGTCAATTGCAGCACTTCTGTTTTTTCCAAAGCGACAATATTCAACATGGCAGGTTGGTGCTTGATAAAGCAATTAATATCCGTTACCCACCAATCTTTCATAGCAAACATGATGGTAGATTCTTTTCCATCATAATTGAAAAAGGCTCTTAAAATTCCAGAATTGACAAAAGAGATATTGCGGCAAGTTTGCCCTTCAGAAAGAACTAAATCCTTTTTAGAAAATTTCTTTTCTTTTAAAAGAGAACAAAAGAATTTTCGTTCTGATTCATTAAGTGAGATGTGTTTTTCGACATTGGCGAGGATAAGATTAAAGGTCATAGCATTGAATTAAAAAATTACCAAACCTTTTCTGCTTTTCCTTCCTCAACCCATTTGCTCCATTTTTTATTGTAGGTATGGATTTGATTGGTCGTTTCGCCATTTTCGTTTACCAATGGACAACCTTCATTCGCCCATTCGAAAATGGAACCGTAAAGATTTCTAACATTAGTGAAGCCACGTTTCTTTAGCTTCTCGCCTAATTTCTCTGATCGATAACCTACTGAGCAGTAAAGTACAATTGGTTGGTCTTTATCGATTTCAGAAAGGACATCATAATCAGGTTTATCATAACCAATAAACTTCGCTCCATCGATGTGGCTGATTTCAAATTCTTCCCGTTCGCGTGCATCCAAAATCAGATATTGATCTTTATTTTTTGAAAGTTCTTTTACATCAATCACTGGAACAGAAAAACTCAGAAGGAATTCTAACTTCTTATTGAACTTTTCACTTTTCACAGATACATGAGTAGGTGCCTGAGCTGAGCAACCAGTTATGAATCCGTAGATACTGAGGAAGAATATTTTGAGTATATTTTTCAAATTTAATCTTTTATATAGGATTTAATTAACTCGATGAATGCTTGGTTATTGTGTTTTTCAGCAAGCGAGAGCGGCGTTTCTGAACCGAAACCTTCTTTTTGAGTAGGGTCGATTCCATTGTCTAAAAGGAATTTTGCAATCTCTAAATGGTTCAACCGAATGCACTCAAACAATGGGCCAGTCAAATATTCGGGGTGTTGATAATTGGGGTCGATCCCTGTTTTGATATGGTATTTCACCAATTCCAAGTCGTTCTTTTCGACTCCTTTGAACATATCTTTCCAACTTCCTCCTGACATCGTTTTTTACTTTTTTTTGAACCACAAAAGGCACAAAAGATTCACAAAAGTGATTGCTTGCTTTTCGAAGAGCGATCACACATTCAATTAGTTAAACGTTGAGCACAATCGTAAGTTCGAGCGCAGCCGAGAACGGATGAATGGAAATCGGTTTTTTGCGCTTTCATTCTCGGCTGCGCTCGAACTCCTTATCGTGCTGACTGCCGACAACTACGGCGTTCCCTGAGCGAAGTCGAAGGGAACAAACATGAAAATCGATCTCCGTTCTTGTTCCCTTCGGCTTCGCTCAGGGAACGGATTTTGCTGACTGCCGACTGCATACTGAAAAACTGCCAACTGAACTACTGCTGCTCCGGCCCTTCACCAACCCAATCACCGATAAAATAGTTATCCACACAAAGTGGGGCCAATTGTTCATCAACAAAAACGCGTACCTCGGGCATAATGTTTTCTGGGTAAAGCAAATGAATATTTGGCCCTGCATCCAATGTAAAGTAAATCGGGTGATTCGTTTCTCTGCGATATTCACGAACCAACTCAATGATTTTCAAAGAATTAGGTCTCATGAGTAGGTAATTGGAATTCATCATCATCGCGTGGAGAGAGAGGGCTTCTTCTTCTGTGATTTTTCCGAAAGTTTCTAAATCTCCAGCTTTGATGGCTGCAATCACTTTGCCCATATTGGTTCGCGCCTGATTGTATCGCGGCTCTGCAAATGGATTGCCTTCCATCAGCGCATGACCGGCTGTACTACTTACAGATTTCTCCTCACCGCTCACAATCAAAATATCATCATGAAAATCTTTGAAATTTTCGTGTACCATATCACCGATGCCGATGCCGTACAAATCAGAAGAACCTTCAACATGACTCGTCTTCCCCCAAACCGACATCGTTGGAAAAATAGAACGGCAAGCACTTCCTGAACCCAAACGTGCGAGGTACGATGCCTTTTTATCGAATGCTGCATCATTTTCAAAACCACCAAAAAGCTCATCTTCAATCGAACAAAGCCCCAATGCCAAAGCACTCATCGCCGAAGCAGAAGATGCAATTCCCGCCGAGTGTGGAAATGAATTACCCGTGCGAATCACAAAAGACATTTGCTTGATAAATGGAAAAATATCAATCAAACTGGCGAAGTATTTTTTGACTTTTGTTTCGAAATCTTCTTTGCGTTCACTGTGAAAGTAAAGTTCCAATTCGACCTCGTTGCTTGGTGTTTCTTTTGGTTGATACTCAATCAAAGTATCGGTAATCGAACTTGCAAGCGTAAAACTCACAGAAGGATTGCGTGGTAATTGGACACCATGTTTTCCCCAATATTTTACAATAGCGATATTAGAAGGGCTGCGCCAAACGACCTTTCCGGGTTTTAGATTGGCGGATTCTATAATTAGACTTGGATTGTTGTAGTTCAATTCTTCCATTCATTTATTATTTGAAATGCGAAGTTATGAGAATGGTGAATGATGAACGGATGAATCATGACTTTTTTTAGAATTTTTCGTAGGAATTCTTTTTCGTAATCGAATTGAAGCTTCGTTTTGAGATAAGTTTTCCTTTATGATTGTAGGTGAAATCTTCTCGGTTTCCATTGTGGTATGAAATGGATTGGTCTTTTATGATTCCTTTCTTAGTCCATTTCTTTGTTGTTTCCGTACAGGTTGCAAAATCATAATTTATTAACCTGCTTAGTTGTTTTGATTTAGAATAATATCGCTCTTCGCTTTCTATTTTATCATGATGGTAAATCTTCTTTTTCGAAACTGTTCCATCTTTAAAATATCGAGCAGACAAACCATTTAATCTTCCGTTTTTATAGGTTTTTGAAGATACTAAATTTCCTTTTTTAGTAAACCTTTTTTGAATTCCATCCAATTCGCCATTTCTATGATTTTCGATTTTATGAATTTTGCCAGAAGGATAAAATCGTTTGGCAGTTCCGTGTAATTTTTTTGCTTTGTAAGATTCTATGTATTCGATGTTTCCGTTTGAATATCTTTCAATTAAAGTATCTCCTATAAAAGGCTGTGGGACAAAGTTTAAATACTTTTTTCGGTATTTATCTATTCGATGATTCGGGTTATGGTTGACCCAATTTCTCATGCCTTTAAAACTTCTGTACAGAAAATTCCCTGAACAATATCCAGACATGAAATTATTATTCGATGGTGAATATTTTGCAAAAATCAACCATTCTGTGTTTTGATGGAGCTGTATCTTTTCATAGGCTCCTGGTACTTCACTATAAAAATCAGAATATAAAACGTGACTCAATTCTGGCCCCTTATAAAGTTCAATTATTTCAAAATCACTTTTATAAATAGTGATGTGATCTGAATAGGACTTTGGACCTTTTTCAATATTGCAAATTGTAACCAATGCAATGAAATCATAATGTTCATCTGGCTGAGGAGGGCAAGAAGTTGCAAAAATCACCCTGCACAAAAAGCTGAAAACCGCTACCGTATAAATCCTTTTCATTCTTGATTTTTCTTTATAGATTCAAAAATGACTTAAATAGTTGGGAACAAAAAAGGCTCGACAATATTGCCGAACCTTAGAAAGATGAAATGTTGTTTTTTTGTTGAACAATATAAGGATATAAGTTATAACGTGTACCTTCTTATATGCCCTTAAATGTCTTATATGGTTCATTAAAACTACGGTAATAAGTAATCCGCAGGATCTTGAGCCTTTCCATTTTTTCTTACCTCATAATGCAAATGAGGCGATGTCGAAGTACCAGATGTTCCGACCAAACCAATCAAATCTCCTTTTTTTACTTTTTGGCCTTTGGTAACTTGAATTTCTGAAAGATGTGCATAGTGAGACTCAAATTGTTCATCGTGTTTGATAACGATACGATTGCCATAACCAGTTTCTTTTGACTCTGTTTTTAAAATGATTCCATCCGCTGTGGCATAAACGGGGGTGCCAATTGGAGCTTTGTAATCAATGCCTTTGTGTAATTTTTTGACCTTTTT
>CALHBQ010000238.1 GCA_937930815.1 uncultured Saprospiraceae bacterium
CGACCATTGCCACCACATTCGAGGGTGAGTTTGTAGGTATAGTTTTTAAACTTCGATTTCAATTGAGCAATCGTGTAGGTCTTTTTTGAGCGAGCAGATTCGCCCTCAATTGTCAAAGTCCATTTCGAAACATCGACCGTATTTTCGGCAGGAGGCAAGCCGTTATTTCTTACGAAAAGTTTATCACCAGGAGTGATTTTATCATCCAACAAATGTGGAGGTGTTTCTGCATTGATCGGCTTGTCATTCAAAATGATGAGGCCAGAATGTTTTCCCGGAAGGAAGAAAAAATCATTACTATCTGCAAAAGCGGCTGGAATCAAACCCGACGGATAGTTCCGACCAAAAACGACGGGTGCGCCAAGTGCTGCGCCCATTGCGACAATCGCCGTTTTCTTTAAAAAACCTCTTCGATTAGCGGATGCGCCCCAGAGGGCTTTTTCCGCTTCGGTTTTGTCTTTTTTGTAAAATTCGTGGATGCCTTTTTTCGTTTGTTTATTGGACATTATTTTCTTTTTGTTGGAAGTTAGCGGTTGAAAGTTGGAAGTTTTACCAGTGCAAAATTTTCAACTAAATGAACGTCTATTTCCCAAATCCATGCAGGTTCTGTTTTGCAAAATCTTCTGGAAACTCCTCTACTCCTGGAAATCCGAGACGGATATCTCGCCCGTCATGCGGAATGTAAGCTGTACCGAAAAGGTAATCCCAAACAGCAAGCGTCAAACCGAAGTTGATACCCGTGCGCCGATTTTCGGGCAGTTCGTAAGAGTGGTGCCAAATATGCATTTCGGGACTATTGAAAAGTTTGCGCATCACTGGGCCTAAAATCAGTGAACCAGCTGCAATACTTCCGATGAAAACACCTATTTGGGAAACTATTGAAACTCCTTCAAAAACAGTAACTTCCAAAAGTCCATTTGCCAAAACAATTCCAATCAGACCGCCAAGAATTCCACCAGTAATACGACCACTGACAGAAATATTTGAGTGGTTAAAATGACCCCAAGCAAGCGTAAAAATGTGTATCACAAAAAAGTCATACAGCCCGATTCCGAGCAGGGCAAGTGGAATATATTCCAGTGTTCGATATACTACATTTTCCATCCAATGATAACGGAGGTGAGCGGCAAAACCCATTTCTTCGACGGAGTGGTGAACTTTGTGAAATTCCCATAAAGTCTCGCTCTTGTGCAGCAGTCGGTGAATCCACCACTGTACAAAATCACGTACAAAAAAGCCAACTAAAAGTATCGACCAATAGGGCATCGAATTGAGCGGATTACTTTGCTGAAGATTGAATCCAGCCACCGCTTTAATACCATCATTGAATAGATTTACAATCACATCAGATGCAGCATTGTAAATCACGAGAGAGAAAAGAAAGAAGTTGAAAAACATATAAAAGCCGTCCATCCAAAAGTCTTTTCGATTGACGGGCTGACCTTTTCTCCATGGGATGACAACTTCCAAAATCAGGAAAAATGCCGATACAATAATCAACCAATAGAAATAGGAATTCCAACTTGGATTGATGATGTCATTCATCAAATAATTCGCGTATCCAGTGTATCCATTCACAAAAATATCCCAATACTTCATTATCTTTTATTTTGAAATTAATTGATTTTTAAGTTCTGCGAAAAGTCGAGCATGCTCTGTTTTCGAAGTCTTTTTTTCTATTTCGACACTCCCCTCTTTCTTATGAAAATAACTCCACTCAATCCAAGAGCCATCATAATTTTTGACATTCGGATATCCCAAAATTTCGGTTAAAACATACGCCGTATGCGAGGAGCGAACACCCGACTGGCAGTAAACGATTATTTCTTTATCTCGCGTAACGCCTGCTTTTTCAAAATTATATTTCTGATCTTTTAGACATTTGAAACGGTGATCCTTATTTAATTCCACTGCGTCTGACCAATTCAAATGCACCGCAGTTGGAATGCAGCCCGCATCAAATGCCCCTTTTTTAAAAGGGTATAATTTTCCTTTTGAAATGTAAGGTGCGCCGCGATATTCTTCGATTTCACGTGTATCTAATAAAATGATTTGGGGGTTGTTTATGGCCGCTTTTATGTCCTCAATCGTTGCGATTTTTGACTCATTTTTTTCGAAAGAAAATTTAAAATTTGTCTTTGTTTTTTGTGTAGGAACATCTTTGGTCAAATCAAAACTCGCCGCTTTCCAAGCGGCTTTTCCTCCGTTTATGACTTTCCAATTTTTGTGCCCATATAGGTCTAACAAAAAAGCAAAACGGAGCGCATCGCACGAACCTTTAATATCATATATCAAAATAAAATCATCGGAATTCACACCTTTTTCACTCAACAAATCCTCCATTTCTTCTCGGGAAGCGCGCATTCCACTATAGGCATATTTTCCTTTGCTCGCATAATCAGGGCGCCACATTTGGATTGCTCCGGGAAGGTGCCCTTCTGCATATTTTTCCTTTTTACTAACCTCAAACAACGAAACATCCATTCTGGTTTTCAAAAACATTTTTGCAGCCTCAACACTTATTATTCCTTTTGCATTGACCGAATCTTTGGACGTATAAGCGAGCGTATTTTCAATTGAAACAACCTCCTGCGTCGTTAATTTTTCATCTGTATTGTCTTTGCAGCCTACCGAAAAAATCAGGAGAAGAATAGAGAAGGAAAATCCAATTATTATGAAATTTCGATTGGTCAAAAAAACTAATTTATCTTGTTATGGAAATTAAGGCGAATATATGAAAACATGAACATGTATTTATGTACTGTTTTTATACATAAATATAGTTTAGGGTAATAGCCTGAACTACCATAGACAAAGATAGGGACGCTGTTTAGAAAGTTAGGTGATTGACATCACACAAAGGCTTTAGTTTTTGATAAGATAGGTTTCGTTTTTCACTTTTAGCTGCTGGTTTCTATCTCCAGACAGAAACCATATATCCATTAGTCTCCAGACGGATAAAAAACTCTTTAAAGACAACCTTGATTAAAACAAGACCAAGTGCGTTGCTTTTCGCGTCAGAGACGCTGACAATAGGTGATTCCAGTCGGAGACTGGAACCAGTTAGGGAAGTAAACTTTTCATATCGAAAATATTTTTGCAGATAAAGAATAGCAATTCCATCCATTGCTTTTACGGAATGACATTAAATTGCACATCAAATCTTCCATCTGTTATCTTAATTGTATCAAGACAATCCTCACCAATTATATTTGCGGAGAAAGTACCAGAGGCTATTTGATTATCGATATCAAATTCTATTATTTCGGATTGAAATTGGCTTAAGGTGTCTAATTTATATCTGTAACAACCTAAATTTTTATTAAAATCCCTGATGTTGGTTTTGAATTCTGGATATGTTGAAAAGTTTCCATTTTGAGGTACTGCATATCCTAATGAAAGTACTTGATTCAATGTTCCATCACCCCTAAGAGTAGCTTCAATTCCAAATCTACCCGAAGAAAGCGAATATGAAGACTCCAAATATTCAAAAGTTCCAGGAGCTGTCAAATACCATTCCGCCACCCACGGCTCTCCATTCAAATAACAACCGAAGGTTCCTTCACCTGTTGTGGTCAAAGGAGGCAAGTCTGATTCAGGCTCAACCGGCGTGTCTTTTTTACAGCTCATGACAAAAACCAAGAAAAGAAGAAAAAGTAAAAAATTTAAGGTTTTCATAATTCAATATTTACACAAAAAAACTATTAAATCATTTAATAATAGTTTCCAATTCATAAAACAAAAAACATTCTTTTTACAATTTAGATGAAAATCAAAGAACTTCGGTCATTTCTTTTTAAATCTGTAAAAAATGTATTTAACAAATTGACCAAATGTAAACTTCCTCACCCAAAGTTACCAACATCAAATTGTGGAAAAATCACTACTTTTTGTGTAAATCTTCCCTAACAGCAACTTCTTATTTTACTACCTTTGCGGCCATATGAGATTGAAGACTCTTGAAATGAAGGGATTTAAGAGCTTCGCGGATCAAACAGTAATTCACTTTAGCGAAGACGTCATTGGTATAGTTGGCCCCAACGGGTCGGGTAAATCTAATGTGGTAGACGCAATACGATGGGTATTGGGTGAGCAAAGTAGCCGTGAGCTGAGATTGGACACCATGACGAGTGTTATTTTTAATGGTACGAAAAAAAGACGCTCAGCTCCCCTCGCAAAAGTCGCCCTGACTTTCGAAAACACAAAAAACATCTTACCGACTGAATATCAGGAAGTTACGTTCGCAAGAATCCTTTATGCAAGTGGGGACAGTGAGTATCAACTAAATGGCGTTCAATGCCGTTTGCGTGATATTCGAACACTTTTGATGGATACGGGAATTGGCTCCAATTCATATGCGATTATCGCCCTCGGAATGGTAGATGACATCTTGAATGATAAAGAAAATTCAAGATTGCGGATGTTGGAGCAAGCGGCTGGTATTTCTAAATATAAAATTAGAAAAAGAGAAACGCTCAATAAACTCAAAAGCACCACGACTGATTTGGAGCGAGTGGAAGATCTTTTGCACGAAATAGATGCCAACCTCAAAATGTTGGAGCAGCAAGCCAAAAAAGCAAAACGCTATTTCGAAATCAAAGAAAAATATAAAAACAATAGTATTGAGTTAGCCACTTTGAAAGCGGGAAATATCAAAACCAAATTGACTGCCCTCAAAGAAAAACTCACTAAAGAAGAAGATGCTTATCGACAAGTTGATGTCGAAAGTACGCAATTGGATGCGCTGATTGAATCTCAGAAAAAGTCCAATTTGGATAAAGAGAAATTGTTGACCGATAGCCAAAAAGAGGTCAACACTATGGCGAATCAGATTAGAGAGGAAGAGAATCAACGTAATATGGTGAAGCAGCGTCTTCAATTTATTACTCAGAATCGCCAGAAACTTACGCATCAAATCGAAAGCAATACCGCAAGGGTTGCTCAATTGGAAGAAGAGATTGAGACCTTTCAAAGTAAACTGAATGGCGAAAAAGCAACAGAAGAATCTTTGGAAAATGATTTGGAAACGGTAAAGAATGATTTGGAGACCGTTAGAGAAAGTCATGGTTCTGCAAAAGAAGGTTTGGATAAAATCCTATCTGCTCAAAAGACATTGGAAATAGAAGTTTTTGAATTAGAAAAACAGAAAGCGATTAATTCCAATCGATTGGAAAATTTGGCTTACGAGTTGGAACGTGCAGAGGTTGGAAATCAGCAAAGAGACGAGGTCGTTGGCAATTTGAAAACTTCACTGGTTACACTCCAAAAGGAAGAAGAAGTTCAGAAAAAAGGCCTTTCAGAATTACAGGAAGAAGCCGACAGACGCCAAACGCAAATCATCGAATCCGAGGCACAACTCGTTGAATATCAAGCAAAAGCAACAAAAATAAATAGGGAATTAGACCAGAAAAAGAATGAATTTCAACTTACGAAAAGTATGGTTGAAAATTTGGAAGGTTTCCCAGAGTCAATTCGATTTTTGAGTAAGCAGAAAGAATGGAGCAAAAAAGCACCACTACTTTCTGACTTAATTTATGTAGATGAGAAATACCGAGTAGCCATTGAAAACTACCTCGAATCTTATCTAAATTATTACGTGGTACCTTCCGTAAAAGAGGCAGTTGAGGCCATCAAAATGTTGAGTAATCAGCAAAAAGGAAAGGCAAATTTCTTCCTTTTGGATTCGTTCAAAAATTACAATCCGCCAGTTGCTTTATTGCCTGGGACGCGGAGTGCTTTTGAATTGGTTCAAACCGATGCAGCTTACCAAAAACTTTGCAGTTATCTTTTAGAAAATGTATTAGTCACTGAAAATGAGGACGTTACGAAGTCCAAACAGGAAGGTGAGTTTACGATACTTTCTCAGAGTGGACGTTTTATCAGACGTAAATTTAGTTTGAGCGGTGGTAGTATCGGTTTGTTTGAGGGTAAGAAAATTGGTAGAAAGAAGAACTTAGAGATACTCGAAAAGTCCATCAAAAAACTTGAAAAAGAAGAACTTAAACATAGCTCTGAGTTATACAATTTAAAAGCAAAAATTGAAAAACTTAAGTCTGAAAGGGATGACCGAAAGATTCAGGAATTGCGCGTTGCTTTAGACAAAGTGATTCAGGAGCGCATCTCTGTTCAGTCTCGTTTTGAAAATTTGGAAGAGCAACTCAAAGAATCAAACGAAGTTTATAAAAAGCAAAGCGTCGAATCGGAGGAGTTGAAAACTTCTAATGCAAAGATTGAAATTGATTTAGCAGAAAAATCAAAAGCAGTGGAAGCTGCAAAAGAAGAAATCAATCAGGTGGACTCTGGCTTTAGAGAAATGGCTGAAAAATTGAGCGTTGCATCCGCAGCTTTCAATGAGAAAAATATAAATTTCATTCGTCAGCAAAACATGGTGAGTTCTATTCAAAGAGAATTGAATTATCGTACTAATAACTTGGCGGAAATCAAATCAAGTTTGACGGGTGCTTCCAAAAGTTTTGAAGATCAAGGTAAGGAAGAAGCTGAATTGAAAATCAAAGCGGAAGAGCAAGAAGTTATTTTACAGAAATTATATACCGAGCACAAAGAAAATCAAACGAGTCTTTCTGAAGTTGAGCAAAACTACTTCAAATCAAGAGGTGGGATTCATGAAATTGAGGACAAATTGCGTCAATTGAATCGCAAACGTCAAGATTCACAAGTTTTGATAAATGGCCTGAAAGATAAACTCAACGACGTTCGTTTCAACATGACTTCTCTTTCTGAAAGGATAAAAGTCGAGTTCAATGTGGACGTTAGTGAGCTGAAATCCAAGGCTTTAGAGGGCGAACCTCAAGAGTTATTGAAAAAGGAAACCGAACTCAACGACAAAGTTTTACGACTCAGAAATAGGTTGGACAATTATGGAGAAATCAATCCAATGGCCGTCGAAGCATACGATGCGATGAAGGAAAGATTTGACTCCATCACCCAACAGAAAAAAGATATTTTGGATGCCAAAGATGATTTGATGGAAACCATCAAAGAAATCGAAGAAACTGCAACGGAGCAATTTTTGGAAGCATTCACAAAAGTAAGAACTTACTTCATTGAGGCATTTAGAAGTCTCTTTACAGATGATGATACGGCTGATTTGATTTTATTGAATCCTGATAATCCATTGGAGTCAAAAATCGAAATCATCGCGAAACCTAAAGGAAAACGTCCTCAAACGATTGCTCAACTTTCGGGTGGAGAGAAGACTTTGACGGCCACTGCCCTACTCTTCGCGCTGTATCTTTTGAAGCCAGCGCCATTCTGTATTTTTGATGAGGTCGATGCACCACTCGATGATTCCAACATCACCAAATTCAACCGTATCATCAAGCGATTCTCTAAAGAGTCGCAGTTTATCATCGTTACCCACAACAAATTGACGATGGCATCTGTGGATGTTATTTATGGAGTTTCTATGCCAGAGCAAGGAGTTTCTACTGTTACACCTGTTGATTTCCGCGACTTTAAAGAGGGAAATGTAATGGAGGCGGTTGGGTAGGTTAATTAAAATGAAAATTAGAAATTAAAATAAAAAGGCAGGTCTTTGCTTATGTGCTTCTCGGCTTCGCTCGAAGTACGCGTCAGGGGAGTAAACCCGCGTTCATCCGCAAAACTTGTCCACCGAAGGCTGATCTGCGTTCTCTAAATCGTTGTTTGTTGTCTGAATCAGGATTTTCAGGATTAGAGAATTTTCAGGATTACTTCCAAGCAGCACTCAAAAGTTTTGAAATTAAATTTAGTTCATTTTTCAAAAAAAATAAAGTGCATGTCGCTCTGTGAAAAATCCGCGAAAATCCGTGTCTATCCGCGTCATCCGCGTTCCGCTAAATCGCTTATTTACTTTTTTATTCCAAAATTCGGGTGTAATTTGCATTACTCTAATGACACAAAACCTACTACTAATCGTCTGATTGAAAAGTCAACACCTTTTACCTATTGAAAGAAATACCTAATGTCATTTAGAAAAATCTTATTAACTGTACTTCTTGTATTCCCGCTTTTTATTTTTGGACAAACTGTCGAATCAGATTCTTTGAAGGTTAAAAAACCTAAAAAGGAAAGCATCTTCGATGTGTTTTCAAAGCATGAAATTTTGGAAGCATCGCTCACCACTGACCTTTC
>CALHBQ010000239.1 GCA_937930815.1 uncultured Saprospiraceae bacterium
CTGTAGAGCAAAATGGTTTTAAAATGGGACAATTAGCTTTTGATTATTTTAGCAAGGCATCCTCTTCTTATGGAGAAGTCTTTCAGAAAACCTTCGATTTAGATTTAATAATTAGAGAATCGAGCTTAGGAAAGAAATGACGGATAGGTTCACACAACTGTGTCACTTATTAAAAAATAATATACAAAATCAGTATTTTTTTCCAGAAAGCCCTCAAAAAAGAGGGGCTTTTTGGAGAAAAATTAGGAGCGGGCTTTCTTGTCCATTGTTTCTCCGAGACTGTTCAATAAACTGTGTCACACAAATTTTTCAGCCCTATCCTTTAGCAAGGATGTTTTTACTGTTATTTACTTTGACACTACAATAAGGTTAGCCTATTTTGGCTTTAGAGTAGGTCTAAACTTTATACCTCATTTTTTGGACGATACCAGGTGGGATCCCAATTCCGATAATGCCTTTTATGTTAAACGGCCTTTTTTAGGATCATACATCATACAATCTACAATCATACATAGCTTTTCTAATTTTCAAATTCCGTTTCAAACGCCAAAAACGTTTTAAAACGAATGGATACATTTTAGTTCCTTTCTAAAACATTTCAAACCCCTACCCTACCCAATGATCTATACTGATTAACCATTTTTTGTCTTTGTTATAATTCAACCGATTGAGCTTGTCGATAGCTTCCGTTGTCAAGTCACGTCCAAGGCTTTTTCTTTTGAATGAATAACCGCAGCCATAAGTAGATCATTACCAATCGCTTCAATTGCGTTTAAGATTACGTCTTCATTTTTATTTTGTCCCCTTTAAACCTCCAAACCGCCCCGCCTCCATCTCCATAATCTTCCCTTTCACCATCTCCCGCAAAACCTTATATTTTCTAAAATCCTCAACAGTAAGTGGACGTCCCAACTCACTTTCCTTCTCATCCAAAATAGCTTTAATAATATAGTTTTCAGATAAAGATTGAATCGCTTGTTCCGTAATTTTAGGATTCTCTTTCGTGATAGTGCGAATGATGTCGTTGATCTGTTTATTACGTTTTGCCTTTTTAGTTTTTTCATCCACTACCCTACCCTTTCGAGCTTCTTCTTTAGGATCAGTATAACCTTTTTTCAATGCCTGAATAAAAAAGCCAGCAATATTGGATTTGATTTGCTGATTGTAATTTGCGCGCCGCGTCACCCGAACAGCTTGATCCAACTCTGCATCCGTAAACGAATCTAATAACTTCATAAACACAGAAGGGGTTACGCCAAATTTAGAAATTACCACTTCCTGATACTTCGCAAAAAGGCGATCTTTATCTGTTGTTTGATTATCAATCGAAGAACTATCTCCAATTGAGAAATTGATCGAAGGCGATTCCTTTACTGGCTCAATCGGAATCTTCATTTGCTTATCCTTCGCCCTAAAGTAAAAATGAATTCCATGCACTCTCCTACCCTGCTTGATTTTTTCCTCTTTGTAAACTTCGATATCTGTGTTTTTATTGATCGCAGCGATAGCTGGTTTGATGAAGTACCGATAGAAATCCGCAAAACGTGGATACTCGTTTTCATACTCTAACATTCGGCGCATATCTTCAATCAATAATTTTCGATTGCCGATCGATTCGTATTGTTTTAGCAACTCGTAAAGTCGAACAGGTTGTGCCCCAAGTTTGGCCACGTGTTTCAAATTATAAGCCGTAAAGTTCTTTTGAAGTTGTAATAATAGTGGGCGCATTTCTGGCTCAACGGTGATATCAATGTATTCTTGATTTTCGATACCACTACCCTCTTGACCTTCTTGTAGGTAATCGACTGTCCTTATTATGTGATACTCTTTTACCCGATCAAAACCATCTACTTTATTATTGACGCGAAAGGTTTTGGACATTAAACTCCTTGCCCCTTTTCTTAATAAGTCATAAGATTGGTGCGATTTCAATCCAAAGGACTTTATCATTTCATTGTATCGAATTCGGTAAGATTGGAAATCTTCATCATCACGATGGATGTTTCCGAGGACGGAAAGGAATACCCTGGTTTCCCAAATATCAAATCGGTAACGTGCCTCGATTAGGTCGTTTGATTTCTTGATTATTTGTATGCTTTGGCTGCGTTTTCTCTTTTTTGCCATTTTCGATGTAATATTTAATGTGGAAGTTGTTTAAAAATAGCTTTTAAGCTGCAAATTCAATTTTAAAGAACCTGATTTTGCCAAATTTTAAATCCGTAGCGATGCTATGCATTTAAAATTTGGCTTCTTCAGAACCTTTAAACTTAAATTTTCGCTTCTAAACTCCATTCTTAAACAACTTCATGGTGTAAGTCTAAAAGTGGAAGGTTTTGGGAAACCTTTTGCGAATGTCCCTCCTCAAATCCTTAAAAGTGGAAACAATTGGGAAACTCACTATGCAATATTAAAGCATTCTCTTCTAATATTCCCAATTTATCACACTTTAATTCCCATTTCATTCCACTTTTAGGTGTTTCGCCCCATTATATAGCACCTACTCCCATTTCATTCCACTTATTTTCCCAATAGTTTACACCTTAATTCCCAATTAATTCCACCTATTTTCCCAATTTACTACATCAATAGTCCCAATTTACTACACCAATGCAGTTATAATCGACTGTAAACCAATCACTTAGGTAGCCATAAAAGATTAAAAGAAATAAAAAAGAAAAGATCAACAAAGGGTGGTGGTGATTCCCATTTTATTCCACCTTTTGTTTTGAAGTGGAAAACATAGGAATGAAAGCGAAACATTCTGCTAATTAAATACTTTTTTTAACTCCTCCCCAAATTCCGCGCTGCCCCTCCTCATTATTTGCAATAAAAAATAAACGTTTTAACGTTAAAACGCTAATGTTTCTTTGTTGATTAAGAGAAAAAATAAAGTCAAAGGTGGAATAAATTGGGAAGCCTTCAAAATTAAAGAAGATTCTGTCTTCTAAGTTTTGATATGTTCGATTTTCAAAATCGAGCATATCTAATTGTTATTGATTTGGAGTTGCTTAGAAATGTGAGTCTTTCCAGGTTTTTGGTCAACATAGCCACGTAGTGGCGGCTCCGTTTGTAGAAAAAAGATGATTAATCATTAAAAAATGAAGGGCGTTAGCCCTGGCACCGTTAAATTTAAACAAACGGTGCCGCCACTACGTGGCTAAAACAATGGAATTAATCCATTTTCTCTACAAACGGTATCGGAGCTACGCTCCTTTTTCGATATAAAGTTTGAGACTTGTCCGCAATATCTGATGACTCACATCGACTTTTGGGTATTTATATTTTTTGACGTCAAAACGTTTTAACGCTTATTCTTTTAATATCCTCTCCAGCAAAATATTCAAAAAGCAGATTGGTAAATTTCTTAAAAGAATGTGTTATGTGTGAGTACACTCCCCCACCCTATCCATTTTGATTCATTCCAAAATAAATAAAATAAACGTTTTAACGTTAAAACGTTTATTTTATCTTTAAGTCTTTACGAATCAATGCCTCAATATAATCCGAACCACTACCTCTTCGCGTTGCAACTTTGATTTTGAATTGATTGTAAACCGACTCAGGTAACCAAAGTGTGAATCGTTCTTTTGGTTCTTTCACCTTTTTCTTTTTTGCTGGTTTGGGTGCAGGAGCTTCTGCCTCGTGGATTTTTTCTACAGTTGTTTCAATTGCTTTGACGTCTTTTTTAGCTCTTTTAAGCGTTTTTTTAGGTGCCAAGGTCACATTGGCCACTTCTTCACGTTTTTTGCGCTCTTGCGCCAATTTATCCTTTAAGCTGAGTTTTTTCTTTACTGCCATGATGCTGGAATTAGGAATTTATATTTTTTAACGTCAAAACGTTTTGACGTTAAAACGCTATTTTTAATTTAAAAATTGAGTTTGAGTATGGTTTGCAGTCTCACTTCTCGCAGCGAAGCGGTCTAAAATCTTACGTCTCTACAACATCCCAATAATCTCATTCGCCAATTTCGTAATCTCTGTTTTGGCCTTTTTGTCTTTGTATTCAAACACACCTTGCCCGTACTGAATCGCTTCTTTGTACGCTTGTCTGGTTTTGACGGTAGATTCCATGATTTCAAAACCAAGGTCGTCCACTGCCTCCTTCACTTCCTGATTGAAGGTCATACGAGCGTTGTATTCGTTTAAAATGAAGTAACCTGGGATAGTTGTCCCCTTGAGGGCTACAGCCTCCTCATATCGCTCCTGAAAGCGTTCTGTGGCCCAAATGTCCAAGATACTTGGTTTGATCGGCACGAGTATGATATCTCCCAAGAGCATAATCGTACTTACCAATTTGGAAAGTGCAGGTGTACCATCAATCAGCACAATGTCATAATCGCGCTCCAAAAGTGTCACGTTGTTGCGCAACGCTTTTGGAGTATCAATGCTGACGGCCATGATAGGGGGGAACTTTTCATTGTCGCGGAGGCCAGACCATCTTTCAGAACTGGCGTTGATATCCGCATCGACGATGGCAACTTTGTAATCCATGTGCGCAAAGCACACTGCGAGGTTTTGTGTGAGGGTAGATTTTCCAACGCCTCCCTTTAGGCTCGTAACTGATATTATCATTGTAGTTATCTTTTGGGCAAAGATAATAAAAACGTTTTAACGTTAAAATGTTTTAGCGTTAAAACGTCAAAAATATTTTAAAACGAATCAATCTGTTTTGAAACGTTTTAATAACTGAATTTTCAGTTTTATATTTGACGTTAAAACGTTTATTCATGTTTGAAAATGATAATTTTTGTGTTTTTGACAGCAAAATGATTAGATAAATTAATTGACGTTAAAACGTTTTTATTAATTTGAATAGGGTAGGGGGTGACCTTTTTTGATGGCTATAAAATTTGTGGTATGTATGTTACTCAATTTTAAAAGCTACCAAATAGTAGCTTTTAAATTGAATAATGAAAAACTAAAACAAAATCTGATTCTGAAAAAGTAAGAATAAAAAAAGTGATTCATTTGGTACACTTTAATTTCGTAATTGATGTTTATTCTAAAGTTGTGTAAATGCACAACTTTAGAATAGAGGCAGCTGATACTTTGCCATGTTTTTCAATGATTTTGAAAACATTAAAGGTTGCCATTTGGCTACCTTTAAAAAAAGAAGCATTGAAAAACTCCAACACTTACTCACTTTCGAATTTTCCAAAAATGCTTTCACCACAGTTAAACATTTTCTATACTTTTTGTAGGTTTGCCATCAAGTGATTCTTCATCTCTTTTTAAAGAGGTCGGATTCGACCTCTTTAGATTTCAAGCAATAGAAATATATGGCGAATAAAGAAGGTCAAAAAAAAGTAATAGTAGATCAGTTGCCCATTCGAATTGAAAGAATGTTGGATGACGATTACGTTAGCTTAACTGATATAGCAAAAAGCAACAACAAGACAGAACCGAGATTTCTTCTGATGTCGTGGTTGAAAAATCCAGATACTCAAGAGTTTCTTGAAGCCTATGATGAGTTTAATAATCCAGATTTTAAACGTGAACTGTGGTTAACGTTTAGAAATGACTACAGAAAGAAGACTAGCGCTCCAACAGCAAAAAAGCTACTGGAAGGAACACAAATGAAAGGCATCGTTTCTAAATCCGGAAAGTATGGCGGTACTTGGGCAGTAATGGATATTGCAATTAATTTTATGTTCTGGTTGAGCCCAAGATTTCAGGTTTGGTTTATTAAAGAATTTAAAGCAATGAAAGAGAAAGAACTCCATCAATCAATTGCCGATAAAACGGCAATGAATCAGTGGTTCTTGGAAAAGATAGAGGACAATGCTTTGGAAAACAATCGATTAGCAAGAGACCTCCAAGGTTTATTACTGCCACCTAAAGGTGAAAAGCAATCCAAACGTTAACTACGGTTCACGTTTAAAACACATAACTGACAAATTTTGATGAATATCCCGATCCATCAGATGTGAGGGATCGGGATATTCATGTAAAAACCCATTCCCAAATTCCCTATCTTCACCCCCCAAACAAATCAACTCAATGTCAGACCAAGAACAAAAACAAGAACTCGAACAAAAACTCTGGAACATCGCCAACACCCTGCGTGGCAAAATGGACGCCGACGACTTTCGAGATTACATTTTGGGATTCATCTTTTTTAAATATCTGAGTAAGAAGATGGATTTGTATGCCAATGAAATATTGGCACCTGACAAGCTGACTTTTCAGCAAGTGGAAGGGCATGCGCAGGAGGAAGCATTTATGGATGCGATCCGAGATGCGGCACTCGACAAGTTGGGATATTTCTTGAAGCCGTCGGAGTTGTTTAGTGAATTGGCGAGACGTGGGAACGCGGGTGGCAAAAACAACTTCATCCTCGATGACCTTGCCAAAGTGCTGACGGGTATCGAGCAAAGCACGATGGGCGCAGAGAGCGAAGAAGATTTCGGCAATCTGTTTGAAGACCTCGATCTGACGAGTAGCAAACTGGGCAAATCCGAAACCGATAAAAACGAACTCATCGTAAAAGTACTGGCGCATTTGGAGCAGATCGATTTTGATATTGCCAACACGGAAAGCGATATGCTCGGCGATGCCTACGAATATTTGATTGGAAAATTTGCGAGTGGGGCAGGGAAGAAGGCAGGCGAATTTTACACCCCGCAGCAGGTGAGTAGTGTCCTGGCACAACTCGTGACCCTCGGCAAAGACAAACTCAAAAACGTCTATGATCCAACTTGTGGCTCTGGCTCGTTGCTCTTGCGGGTGGCGAAAGAAGTCGGAACCGTCGGCGCATTTTACGGACAGGAGAGCAACCCGACGACCTATAACTTATGTCGCATGAATATGATCATGCATGATGTACATTACAAACGTTTTGACATCAAAAACGAAGATACGCTGGAGCGACCGCAGCACATCGATCAGCGGTTTGAGGCGATTGTTGCCAATCCGCCTTTTTCGGCAAATTGGTCGGCGAGTCCTTTGTTTATGAGCGATGATCGGTTTTCTGCTTATGGGAAATTGGCACCGCGTACCAAAGCCGATTTTGCGTTTTTGCAACACATGGTACATCAGTTGGACGACAACGGGACGATGGCGATTGTGCTGCCGCATGGCGTCTTGTTCAGAGGTGCGGCGGAGGGACATATTCGCCAATATCTCATCAAAGACAAAAACTACCTCGATACGGTCATTGGACTGCCTGCCAATATCTTTTACGGCACAAGTATTCCGACAAGTATTTTGGTTTTGAAAAAGGGTAGGGTAGCGAAAGACAATGTCTTATTTATAGATGCGAGTCAGCATTTTGAAAAAGTGAAAACTCAAAATGTATTGCGCCCGGAGGACATCAAAAAAATCATCAACACCTACGAGCAGCGCGTGACCACCGACAAATACAGCTACGTCGCCCCGCTGAGCGAAATCGCCGAAAACGACTACAATCTCAACATCCCGCGCTACGTGGATACATTTGAGGAGGAAGCACCCGTCGATCTGGCAGCAGTGGCTACCGACCTCAAAACACTCGATAAAGAAATGGCAACCACCGACGCAACGATTGCCGATTTTTGTAAAGAATTAGAAATTGATAGTCCTTTTTAATGAATAAGAATAAAACAAATATCGAAGCCAAAAAACAACTTGTTCCTGAATTACGATTCAATGAGTTTGATGAGGTTTGGGGTAATTCAAAATTTGGAGATGTAAATGAAGTATTAGATTCATTACATCAAACTCCTAAGGAATATATTGACGAAGGTTATGCGATGATTAGAGTGACTGATGTTAATAATGGAAGGCTGGATATAGATAAGTGCTTAAAAGTATCTGAAGAAGTTTTTAATGAATTTACTAAAAGGCATATACCTAGGAAAGGTGATATTATTATGTCACGGGTGGGTACCTGCGGGGCAGCAATCAAATTAAATTCTGATGAACCAGTTTGTCTGGGTCAAAATACTGTTTTGTTAATACCTAAAATTGAAAAGAGTTTTGCTTTTACCTTTATGACGTCAAGATTTTTTCAAAATCAAGTGGACAGAATGGTAGTTGGATCAACCCAAAAAACATTAAGTTTAAGGGATTTAAAAAAATTCAATATTAATATTCCCTCTCTCCCCGAACAACAAAAAATAGCCACCTTCCTCTCCGCAGTAGATAAAAAGATAGCACAACTGACCCGTAAAAAAGCATTATTGGAGCAATACAAAAAAGGGGTGATGCAACAACTTTTCTCCCGTCAGATTCGATTTAAGGATGAGCAGGGTAGGGCGTTTCCGGAATGGGAGGAGAAGCTTTATGGAGAAGTTTATTCTTTTTACTCAACAAACTCACTTTCAAGAGATAAACTCAACTATGAAAATGGAGTTGTTAAAAATATCCATTACGGAGATATTCATACCAAATTCAAAACGCTTTTTGATATAAAAAAGGAATACGTTCCTTTCATAAATATAGATGTGAATCTTTCTAAAATAAAACCTGAATCTTATTGTCAAGAAGGAGATATGATTATCGCAGATGCTTCAGAAGATTATGCAGATATTGGCAAGGCAATTGAACTTGTTAATTTAAATGGAGAGAAATTGATATCAGGGCTTCACACATTTTTAATCAGACCTGATAAATCCAAAATTCATACAGGTTTTTCGGGTTACTTGGTGCAAGCGTGGTACATTAGAAAACAAATTATGACAATTGCACAAGGCACTAAAGTTTTAGGTCTTTCGACCAAAAGGATGGCAAAATTGAAACTTCAAATTCCTTCAAAAAAAGAACAACAAAAAATAGCCAATTACCTTTCGGCAATAGATAAAAAAATAGATAACGTCACGAATCAAATCACCAAAAGTCAAGCCTTTAAAAAAGGGCTGCTGCAACAACTATTCGTATGAGTCGCCAACCCGAAGCCATTCTCGAAAATAACCTCATCGCTCAACTCAACAGTCTGGGCTACGCTTCCGTCAAAATAGGGAAAGACAACCTCGTCCCCAATCTCAAAAGTCAACTGGAGGCATTCAACAAAACGACATTTTCCGATAAGGAATTCGAAAAAATACTCAATCATCTGGAGAAGGGGAGTGTCTTCGAAAAAGCCAAACGGCTGCGCGACCGCTTCCAACTCACGCGCGACGACGGCACTGCCTTCTACGTCCGCTTTTTTAATAGCGAAGATTGGCAGCAAAATCTGTTTCAAGTCACCAATCAGGTAGAGCAGACGGGCAGCTACAAAAACCGCTACGACGTCACGCTGCTCCTCAACGGTCTGCCCCTCGTGCAGATAGAACTCAAGCGGCGCGGCTTAGAGATAAAAGAGGCATTCAATCAAATCAATCGTTATCAGCGACATTCGTTTTGGAGCAATCACGGGCTGTTTCAGTATGTGCAGTTGTTTGTGATTAGCAACGGCGTCAATACCAAATACCTCGCAAACAACAAATTGCAATCGGTCAAGCAGACCTTCTATTGGGCGGATGTTCACAACAAAAATATTTCGGGTTTGTCCGAGTTTGCCGCGTCGTTTTTGGTGCCTCGACACCTGGGCAAAATGATCGCGCAGTACATCGTGCTCAACGAGACGCATAAAATCATGATGGTGCTGCGTCCGTATCAATATTTCGCAGCGGAGGCGATTATCCGACAGGTCGCCAACTCCAACGACAACGGCTACATCTGGCACACGACGGGTTCGGGCAAGACGCTGACCTCGTTCAAGGCAAGTCAGATTGTGATGGATTTGCCGGAGGTACACAAAGTCGTTTTTGTGGTCGATAGAAAAGACCTCGATTATCAGACAATGAATGAGTTCAACGCATTCAAAAAAGACAGCGTGGACGTAACCAACAATACCAACTCGCTGGTGAAGCAATTGGCAGACGACACCAAACTGGTATTGACCACAATCCAAAAATTAAACAACGCCGTCTCCAGTAAATTCAAACATAGAATCGACCACTTACGTGGAAAAAAATTGGTCTTCATTTTTGACGAATGCCACCGCAGTCAGTTTGGCGATACGCACAAAGCGATCACTGGTTTTTTTGAAAAAAGTCAATTGTTCGGTTTTACGGGCACACCGATTTTTGCAGAAAATGCCTCCAAAAATGATTTTGGAAAACGCACCACGCGCGACCTATTTGGCGAGTGTCTGCACAAATACGTGATCACCGACGCGATCCGCGATCAAAACGTCCTCCGTTTCGGAATCGAATACGTCGGCAAGTACAAAAACAAAAGCAACGCCTTCATCGACATCGAGGTGGAAGCTATCGACACCAAAGAAGTTCTCGACTCCGAAATGCGTCTTGAAAAGATAGCCGACTATATGATAGCCTATCATAATCACAAAACCTTTGATCGAGAATATTCCGCCCTTTTTGCCGTCAGCAGTATCGAAAATGTGATCAAGTATTACGACATTTTTCAAAAGAAAAAGAGGGCAGGGGAGCATGATTTGCGGATAGCGACCATTTTTACTTTTGGTGCAAATGAGGAAGACGAAGACGCGCAGGACTATCTGCCCGGCGATGAGTTGCCGATGGCAGCCGAGCCAAAAGTCGTTTACAAATCGAGTCACACGAGAGATAAACTCGACGGCTACATCGACGATTATAATGCGATGTACAACACGAGTTTTTCCACCAAAGACGCGCAGCAATTTGAAAACTATTTCAAAGACATCAGCAAGCGATTGAAAGAACGCGAGAAGGCAACTTTCGATGATGAAAAAGACCGATTAGACATCGTGATCGTCGTCAATATGATGCTCACGGGTTTCGATGCTAAAAAAGTGAATACGCTTTACGTTGACAAAAATCTACGGCAGCATGGGTTGATTCAGGCGTTTTCGCGTACCAACCGTATTTTGGGTGAAAAGAAATCGCAGGGCAATATTTTATGTTTTAGAAATTTGAAAAAATCGACCGACGACGCCATCGCTTTGTTTTCTAACAAAGATGCCATTGAGGTCGTCGTCATGCCCGATTATGAAGTGATTGCCAGCAAACTCGACGCGGCTTTGATTTCCTTACGGGAAATAGTTCCGACCCACCAAAGCGTCGATGATCTGGAAACCGAGGAAGCCGAAGCGTCATTTGTCCAAGCCTTCCGCCGCTTGATGCGAAACATCAATGTCCTAAAATCCTACACTGATTTTGATTGGGCAGACCTCCCCATCAACGAGCAAGAATTTGAAGATTACAAAAGCAAATACCTCGACCTCTACGATAAAGTCAAACAAGAAAATCAAAAGCAAAAAACGTCGATTCTCAACGATATAGATTTTGAGTTGGAATTGATTCACCGCGACCGCGTGAATGTTGCTTACATTTTCAAACTACTGGCAAAACTAAAATTAGCCAAAAAATCAGAAGCGGAAGCCCAAAAACAGGCGATCATTGATCTGCTCGGCGGCGAAGTCTCCCTCCGCAGCAAACGCGAACTGATCGAAAAATTCATCAACGAAAATCTCCCACACATCCACGATGCCGATATGATCGAAGATGAGTTTTTGCAATATTGGCAAGACCAAAAAGTATTGGCACTCGCCAAACTTTGTGAAGAGGAGAATTTGGATAAAGGACAATTCGATGCGTTGATTAATTCCTACATTTTCAGCGGTCAAGAACCTATCAAAGACGACATTTTAAAATGCCTTGACAATCGTCCAAGTCTCTTACATGCCCGAACTATCAGCGAGCGTATCATTGCTAAGATGCGGGAGTTTATTGAGGTGTTTGTGCATGGAATGACGGGGTAGGGGTTTTAAAACATTTCGCAAACGTTTTAAAATGTATCAATGCGTTTTAAAACGGATTAAAACGTTTTTGGCGTTTAAAATGGAATTGGTGATTGGCAAACCTTAATGATAAAGAAGCGTCTTTTATCTGTCCTTTTAATTCCCTTTGTTCAGATTTATGCCAATTTTTGAGCGATCTAAATGATCAATTCAACTTTTTTTCTTCGAAAATGCTGAATACCCCTTGAGGTTCGCCGATCGACCAAAAAAACTTCGACCACAAAAGAGGCACGCTACTTCGTAATCATATAACTTCGTAATAAAATTTCAAATATGATTCAAAAAGAAGAAAATGATTGGCAGATAAAAATCGTGATTGGACTTGTAGTGGCAGTTATAGCTGGTGCTTACATCTGGTTCAAAACCAATCTTAGATATTCCTTTTCAAAAAAAGCACACAAGTCAAAACTTGCAAGAGCTTACCAAGTACG
>CALHBQ010000240.1 GCA_937930815.1 uncultured Saprospiraceae bacterium
GCAGAGAAAAAATCACTCTGCTCACGATGCGACTCCGCGGTCATTAAAGTTTATACTCGTTTAATATCTGCTCCAATTGCTCGAAGTCGTTTATCTATAAATTGATATCCTCTATCAATCTGATGAATATTATTAATAACACTCTTTCCTTTTGCCGATAAGGCCGCAATCAACAAGGCCACTCCCGCACGAATATCAGGCGAAGTCATCTGTATTCCACGCAATTGATGCTTTCTACCCAATCCAATTACCGTAGCTCGATGCGGATCACAAAGAATGATTTGCGCACCCATATCAATCAGTTTATCTGTAAAAAATAGGCGACTTTCAAACATCTTTTGATGTATCAGAACACTTCCTTGCGCTTGTATGGCAGCCACCAAAACAATACTCATCAAATCGGGTGTAAAACCAGGCCACGGCGCATCATAAATCGTCAAAATAGAACCATCGATGAAGGTTTTGATTTTATAACTCTTTTGAGCAGGTATGAAAATATCATCACCGATGAATTTCATTTTAATACCCAACTTTTTAAACACATCAGGAATATTTCCTAACTCTTTGATATGACAATCTTTGATTGTGATCTCAGATTGTGTCATTGCAGCAAGGCCAATAAAACTTCCTATCTCAATCATATCAGGTAGAATGCGATGCTTTGCACCGCCTAATTTTTCTACTCCTTCAATGATCAATTTATTGGAACCTACACCGCTGATTTTAGCGCCCATGCTATTGAGTAACTTACAAAGTTGTTGCAAGTATGGTTCGCAAGCTGCGTTATAAATAGTCGTTGTTCCTTTTGCTAAAACGGCACCCATCACAACGTTCGCTGTACCCGTCACAGAAATTTCTTCCATGTGAATATAGGTTCCTTTTAGCTTTGGTGACTCAACAAAATACAATCCATTTTTTTCGTCGTATCTGAACTTTGCGCCCAATTTCTGAAAGCCGATAAAGTGGGCGTCTAAATTTCTTCTTCCAATTTTATCACCACCGGGTTTTGGTAGATAAGCTCTGCCGAATCGAGCCAAGAGTGGTCCTACTAACATAACAGAACCTCTTATTTTTCTCGACTTTATGTTGAATTCTTTACTTTCCAAATATTTCAAATCAACCTCATCTGCTTGGAAAGAGTATTTGCCCGTGCCCAGTTTTTTGACTTTAACACCAAATCCCTTTACTAAATCAATCAGTAAATTGACATCTAAAATATTTGGAATATTTGAAACGGTAACTTTTTCAGCGGTAAGTAAAGGAGCACATAAGATTTGTAGTGTTTCATTTTTTGCTCCTTGAGGAGTAAGGGTTCCTTTGAGTGGTTTTCCCCCGATGACTTCGAATGTATCTTTTGCCATAGAATGTGTTGAATTAGGTTTAGCGTATTATCTATTTGGGCGAAGATAGAAAACTGTCAAAGCAACTACAACGAAGTGATTTAATCTTTTCAAACAAACTGAATTGGAAGCTGTTTTTATTAAAAAACAAAACCATGTTGTCATAAAACAGAGAATCGGTACCGCAGGGATATGCGATACCGATTTTTTGATTAAGAAGTTTATTCTTAGAGAAGAATTGGAAATTAATTCACAACTACTCTTTTTATCAAACGCTCTCCTTTGTCATTTTGCAAAGAAAGAATATACACGCCGCTTGCAACGTCAGGCAATCCAAATTTGAAGTTGTGCTGTCCTGTGTTTAAATCTTTAGCTTCTGTTTTCAATACTTGTCCAGTAAGACTGATCAACGAAGCATTTACAGAAAATGATTTATCGGTTGTTAATTGAATCAATAAGTCACTCCCACTTTCTGCTGGTACTGGTGCCACCACGAAAGATTCAATCTCTTTGATTGTCTTTGTAGAAGAAGCACTGCTAACATCAAAAGTGAAAGTATCGGAACTAGGTGAACAAAAATCGAAATAATTGAACGGACGAATTCTCCAAAAGTGAGGGCGCTCAAAAGTAAGATCACTTGTCAATAGCTGAGTTGTAGAAACAATTTTTTTCTCAAGTAGAACCGCCATATTTGGGAAAACAGAAACCTCAACATAGTAGTGTGTTGCATTTTTCACAGGTTTCCAACTTATCAAAGTTTGTCCTGGTGCAACCGCTTCTCCTATTGCAGGCGTGATTGGCTCAACACCGTTTTCAAAATCAACATTCGCTAAAATGGTTGGATTTCTCAGTAAATCTTGCCTTTCGTCTTGAATGTTTGCGTGCATTGCATCTATTTGATCAGAAGAGAAACGATTGGCACATGCATCATTAGAATAGGACATAATAAGTGTGCCATCTGCTCTGAAAGTTTCTCCATTTGGATCAATCATTTCTCTACTTTCTCCATCGGTATTGCAACTCCATCGGTTGCTAATATAATCTGGATAGGTATCACAAAAGCCATCGGCCGCGTTTCTACAATTACTTCTATCTAATTTTTCTACTTCATTGCCATTTACCATATTGGGGGCAGTTTCTGTAGCGATAACACTTGTTCCTTCCCAACCTACAAATGGATGTGGTAAGGAAAGTAAATGCCCTACCTCGTGTGCCCATGTATGATCATTGATGCCTGAACAAGATTTGGAAATTGCCAAAGCATCTCGTCCTGGGCTGTAATAACCGCAGTTACCAGCAGGATCATCAACAATAAAAGAATTAACAAAGCCATCAATTCGATTGTCTCGCATCATTGTGCTTCCTCCTCTAAAATCATGCTCAAACCATTCACTATTGTCGATATAATTAAATTCATCTTCCAGATAAAATTGTATTTCAGCATCTTCCAAGTCTGCATTTAAAGTACATAATGCATCCAATATTTGCCTAGGTGGGAAATAGCCAGTTCCATCATCTTTTCCTAATACATGAAGAGCCATTGGTAAATAAGTAATGACTCCTGATTTTCTTTTAGGGTATGCGTCAGGGTTTTGTTGGTATTTTTTTAGCCATTCACTCTTACCGTGATAGCCACAGTAATTTTCAGGTTGACTTTGCGCTTCAGAAATAGACAGGAATAAGAAGAAAGCGAATAGACAAAGGATTATTTTTTTCATTGTATTTTTTTGCACTGTATGAATTAAGGTTCGACAAAAAAGGGAGGTTAAATGCTCAACCTCCCTTTTTACATAGTGTCAATTCTGATTATTTGTTGACTACAAATTTCTGCTTCAAGATTCCAGCTTCAGATTTAATAAACATCAAATAAACGCCATTTGCATCAATATTCAGTTCAACAGGAATTTGGTTATCACCAGTAGCAAAATTTTCA
>CALHBQ010000241.1 GCA_937930815.1 uncultured Saprospiraceae bacterium
TAAAATGATTCCATCCGCTGTGGCATAAACGGGGGTGCCAATTGGAGCTTTGTAATCAATGCCTTTGTGTAATTTTTTGACCTTTTTAACCGGATGAAGACGTTCTCCAAAACCAGCAGCGATTTTATAATCTGCTCCCAAAGGCGAACGTGATGGTGGATCATAATTAAACGACCAAAGCACAGAAGTGAGCAACATAACAGCCAATGCGGCAAGCGACAATCTTTTCATAATAAAATGTTTTTGATTAAGTGATAAAATTTGTGATTGAATCTCTTTCATTTCATCTTTCTGAAAAGATTCAAAAGTGCTTGTAGCCGCGGCTTGAAAAGTGGCGCCTTCTTCTATTTTTTGTTCTATTTCTGTGGCAATGTGATCGAGGAGTTCTTCCGATAATCCACCGTGAGTGACATCATTTTTATTGAGAAAATCTCGAATGAATTCTATTTGAGTATTTGATAAAATCATGTTTTTCTTTTTATGAACGCAGAGGCGCGATGACGCGGAGAACACTTTGCGTCTTTCCATCTTTGCGTTCAATCTTACGTCGCTTTAGGTTTTAAAATCAGGTTCATCACTCTTACAAATTCATCGAATTCACTTAAGCGATTAGCTCTTTCCTTTTTTCCTGTAAGGGTTAAAGCATAATACTTGCGGGTTCGGCCATTGACTTTTTCTTTTTCAGTTGTCAATAGTCCGTCCGATTCCAATTTGTGAAGGGTTGGATAAAGCGCAGCTTCTGTCAATTCCAATTGACCTGCCGATAGGGCTTTTACCTCTTGTGTAATTTGATAACCATACATCCTACCCTGCTCTTCGAGTAGTTTTAGGATGATGGTTTTTAAAGTACCTTTTAATAGTTGTTTTGAAATCATAGCGCAATGATACATAAGAGTTTGATGTATTTAAAATTCATACCTAATAAAATTAGGTATAGATTAAATTTTAACAAAAAAATAGGCGATACTTTTGCAAGCATCGCCTATTTTTAGTTCTTTTTTTCTAAAGGTTCTAACGTAGTAAAGTTACATCACCCGAAACAATATCACCCGAAGTCAACTCTACAACATAAACATATACTCCAACTGGTTGATCTTTATCTTTATATGTTCCATCCCAACCTGTATTTGGATTATCATTATCATAAATCACCTGTCCCCACCGGTTGAATATTTTGAAACTGGCAATATCTTCTTGATTATAATCGCCTAAAATATTGAAGTTTGCGTTTCGACTATCACCATTTGGCGAGAAGATATTTGGTAAGGATAATACACGTACATCACGCACATATTCCTTTTCATCACAATCATTCGATACTGTTGCGATATACCGTACAAAGTCAGCCTCTCCTATTCCATTGGTTAACACTGGCTTCAATAGATCTGTCTCGTCTAATCCACTTGGACTCCACATGATATCAAAATTGGCTAAACTGCTATTTAATGAATCAAGAGCAATGCTGTTATTTCTACCACTTTCTCCTATCACTTTCGTTAGTGTATCGATAGGAACAGCTATAGTATCACTTACGATAACATTTATGGTGATTTCGTCCATACACAAGTTTTGATCAGTTACTGTAGCGGTATAAGTTGTAGTCCTTGAAGGATTATCTACCAATGTAAAATCACTTGACACTGATGGACTCCATGAGATAGTCCAATCTGATGTAATGCCACCAGAAGCTCCAGAAATCACTACTAAATCAGTAAAATCACCATTACAAATTGTTGTATCACCTTCAATACCCAAAGACAAATTACCATTAACGTTTACGACCGCAGTCTTTGTATCCTCACAACCCAATGCAATATTTTTGACTGTTAATGTAACCGTATATACGCCAGTCATACTATAGGTATGCGAAGGATTCCTATCTGTAGATATACCTGTATTATCTCCAAAATTCCACATAAATTCGTAAGCGGGATCGTCCAACGATGGATCATTTAAAGTAAATAATACTTCATCATTAGGACAATAACTCATACGGTCAGGCATGAAAGAAGCATCAATGTTTTCAACTCTAATATTAACAACATCAGTCGCCTCACACGTGAGATTACCAAAATCTTGCTCCATAACTAAAACAACTTGATAAACATCTTGTCCACCGCTAAATACATGACTGGTTGAAAGCATGTTCTCATCAGTTGTACCATCTCCGTAGTCAATTCTAAAGGTATTGACGTCCATTGTATCAGCTACTGAAAAATCTACTTCATCGCCAGGACAAATTTCGATGTCTGATGCAACCAAAGTACCAGCTGGCTCTACGAAAGTATAGTCTCTCATAAAAGTATCCTTACAACCAAAAGTAGTCTCTAAGAATAAGGTCATCGTATAAGTACCACGACTATAACTATGGCTAAATGCTCCAAAATTTCTACCCAATTGAGAACCATCATCTGGGTCCCAACTATATGCACCTGAACCTAATGCCGAAGCAGGATTGGTATTCACCCCTGTAAAATCAATCTGACCAGCACAGTTGATTGGATTGTTATCTGCTGGAGAAGTAAAAGTTGCATCTGGATAGTCTTGAACAAATATCTTTTTCGTTCTAAATTGTTTACAACCCGTTGCGTCTTCTGTAAATTCAACTCTTAGATCAAATTCACCTGCCTGCGTCACTGGGACTGAACCACTGTTGCCTGTTATACCTAAAGGTTGACCATCAAAAAACCATTCATAAGTTAAAAACGAACCTTGATTGGTTTGGTCAGTCGCAGAGAAATTCACAATGTCCCCAACACAGTGCGTGTCATCGGGTACAATAAGGAAAATGGCTGGTGAATAAATATCAAGTACAAACGTAGTATCAGATGTACACTCGGTAGCATCTTCAACCAGTAGGTTTACTTGAAAGGTACCGTCAGGTAAAGAAAATTCTTCTCCTGCTCCATAAATATGACTCGTGTTTTGATTCATACTATCTACATTTCCATCACCAAAAGTCCAAGTCCACATCACAAGCGTAGTGTCACTGGTAGATAAGTCTGTAAAATTCACCTCATTTGGTGTACAAATAGGGTTAGGAGCAAATTCAAAATTGGCTACTGTTTCAATTACTAAAGTAGTATCTCGCAGCGTGTCTTTACATCCATTAATATCTTCGACAATCAATTCCAAATATTGAGTATCTCTCCCACTCCATGCATATTCTATACTTTCATCTTGCGTCGTGATAGGTCTCGTGTCAGAAGGAAACCAAGTGTAACCTTTCCAACAATCCCCATTTACACCGTTTGACATAGAAGCATCCATGTCGAACATTTCACCAATACAGTAAGTATCTTCTAACGTAAATTCCGCTTTAATATCACGAATAGAAACCATCACAGTATCATAAGAAGTTGGACAACCACTCATGTCATTGGTTGATTCCAAAATGACTTGATAGTCTCCTTCATCATCATAAGTGACCGTTTGATTTGCTATACTTGAATTAGTGTTGTTTCCAAAAGTCCAAAGTCGAGTGGTTGCATCCATGCTTTGATCTTCAAACACCACATCAAATGGTGCATCACAATCAATCATATAATCAATCTGAGCAATTGGCCCATTAACGGTAATGAAATCAGATTTGGAAACCGTTGTTGGACAACCATTATATAGGACCGTCAAATCAACATCCATCGTTCCAGTCATCGATTCAAAAATCCATGATGGATTGGCATCGTCTGCACAATGAGATAAGCGGCCTCCTTCTACATCAAAATGCCATGCATCAATCGTCATATCACCTGTTCCCATAAAAGAGACGGTATCTCCTGGACAAATAGTCGTCTGACTAACTGTAAAATCTGCCATCACTCCTTCTCCAACATAAACTGGAATTTCGTACGAAGTATCTCTACATCCCGCTGCATTTTCTATTATTAAAAAAGGTAAATAATCACCTGGCGCGGTATAAGTATGAGTAACAGGATCAGTATTAGTGTAAGTATCTTGAGCACCATCACCCCAAACATAAGTATAATTGACAATCGCTTCATTTGAGGTACTCAAAGAGTCAAAAAACGTAACCGTCAAAGGCGCACAACCCATTGTCGTATCAAGAGTAAAAAGTGCATTTGGAGCATGTACCGTATCTGCTCTTTCAAAAAATCCTTTACAACCTCTATCATTGAAAACGGTCAATGTGGTATTTATTACTCGCTCGCCATTTCTACCATAAGTAGTCGTATCACCTTCTACTGTAAATGTTCCAATCATGTCGTTCGACTGTGACATATCGTTGAAAGTCCAAATCGTACTGTCAATATTGGTTGCATTTGGTGTATAGGTAAACTCTTGTGGTAAATTACAAGAGTAAACTGGGTCAGAAACAAAATTTGCAAAAACCATATCCACAAATACTGTAATCGTGGTATCATTACTACACCCATCAGGATCTGTTACCGTGAGAGAAATATTATAATTTTGTTGATTAAAAAACTCAACTACTGGGTTTCGATCTGTCGAAGTCATTGGATTGGCACCTGCTCCAAAATTCCATAAATAAGAACCATTTGAAGAAGTGTTATCCATAAGAATTGCTTCTCCCGAACAGAGTGTGTCTAAGATATTGAAACCAACTAAAGGACTTCCGATATTTACAATTTGTGTAAAAGTTGAAACACAACCATCAGGGTCTGTAGCTGAAAGTATTACATTGTAAGAGCCTTCTTGCGTATAAGTTTGAGCAGGTGGATTCTCTAAAGTAGAGGTAGCTCCATTACCTAGGTCCCAAGAATAAGTAAGATTATTACTTGGATTAGGAGTCGTATTTGTAAAATTAACCGTCAATGGCGCAGCACATGCAGTTAAATCATCTGCTGTAAAAGAAGCAACCAAAGCACTCGTTGTGATAAAATCATCCACTTCTCCAGTAACTGAACATCCTCTCATATCCGATTGCAACGCCAAGGAAACTTTAAAACTCCCTGGTGTATTATAAGTATGTGAAATAGGATTTCCAGTTCCCGAATTCCCATCACCAAATGTCCATCTAAAACCAGTAATATTGATATTTGGATCAACGGTACTATTATTTGTTAGGTTTGTAGTTAATGGAACACACCCACCTTGCGGGTCACCGACAAAAGATATCGTAGGTTTTTCATAAACCTTAATATCCTCTGTTGCCAATACTGTACCGCCTGCCGAATTACGGAATGTAACTGTATAGGTACCAGGATTGACGTAGTTACGCGTTGGGTTTCTTTGAGTAGAGGTAGCTCCATCTCCAAATTCCCAGAAATAAGTAGAACCACTTGGTGCTGTAAATTTTACTTCTAAAGTTGCACAACCTTCACTTACATCTCCTAACTGGCCGTAAAGTGTGAAGGATAGAAAAGTGAAAAAGGTAAGGGTGAAAACCGATTTTAGATAACTCATATTTTGGTTATTGTTATACTGACTGTTAAGCTGGCAAATATACAATTTAGTATCTATTGTACTTTTTTTTAATACACTAACTGTTGATTCTTAACATAGAAGCTCTTTAAAAATAGATTTCAAGCTGCAAATTCGAATCTAAAGAACCTGATTTTGCGAAATTTATGAGCCGTAGCGATGCTATGGCTCATAAATTTCACTTCATCAGAACCTGCCCGTTCCGGTCAGGCGGGCCTTTATCTTCAAATTTTCGCTTCTGAACTCCATTGTTAAAGAACTTCAATAATATTCAAGGTTACGAGTTTTTGAGCGATGGTTGCATATAAAAACTCAAAACTACCCAAGTATTTTGCTCAATTGACGGCAGCCTACCATCATATTACAAATGTTTTGAAATCGAAGGGCAAAATACGTATGTTTGCGGATATCAAAAAAAGAATTTTCATGAAAGGAATTTTGCATACATTTTTGGTCATCGGTCTGATGCTTGCGACTCTTTCTACAACTGCTCAGATTAGAAACTATACCACTCAACAAGCGCCGCTTCCTTGTTTGAACAAAGAATTTTCGGTGGTCTTACATGCCGTTGTTGATTCTACGGATAGAAATACGGATGTCGATCCTGCCCTCATCGCTACGATGATGGACTCACTAAATGCGGCATTCGCACCTATCTGCGCTAAGTTTAAGATTTGCGAGGAACGAACCATAGAGAATTTTCAATTTAACAGCATAGATAGTCTCGAACAATGGGAAGACCTATTGGTAAAAGAACATCAACCCAATCGCATCAATGTTTTCTTAGTTGAAAATAGTGTGGTTGACCCATTTGCGATTATTGAAATGGGTTTCGCTACCCAAGATGGAATTGCGAGTTTAGAAACTGGTGGCATTATTTTGCACAAGGGTGCAATTGATGAACCTCATAATTTCATTCACATGATGGGGCATTACTTTGGTTTGATTCATACTTTCGAAGCAACTGTATTAGAACTCGTTGATGGCTCCAATTGTGATATCGCAGGTGATTTGATATGTGATACTCCTGCCGATAACTATATGCCACCTCAAGACTTAACGTCAGGTGGTTGGATTGACCCTCAAAACGATTGTCGATATGTCAATGGCGGAACTGACCCAAACAGTGAACTTTACAGACCTGACACCGGAAACTATATGTCTTATTACGGAGGATGCAGATGTGGATTTAGTTATCAACAATATTCAAAAATGGCTGAAACCTTTTTGCTTTCTAACCCAAAAATGTGGTAAGCATCTAAAAACATATTTCAATAAAAATCCCGAATTTTGCATCCAAAATTCGGGATTTTTGTTTTAAAAAAAACTTAACCAATTAACTAACGCATGTCTAAAGAAACTTCATTATTTTCCAGTATTACAAATTTAAAATGCCCAAGATGCAGAGAAGGCAACCTATTCGGAACATCCACCCTATCCTTTCAGAAGTCTTTTGATATGCCCAAAAACTGTCCTAATTGTGGGCAAAAGTATTTCCTTGAACCTGGTTTTTATTACGGCGCCATGTTTATCAGTTATATTTTCACTGGCTTCTTTTGCATCGGCTTTGCAATGATTGTACATTGGATTTTTGACTATAGTTTGAATGTGACCTTCTTTTGGATGATTTTTATTTTAGCCATTTTCTTTGTTTATATTTTCAGAGCTGCTCGTTCGATTTGGATTCATGTAAATGTAAAATATGATCCGACTATTTCAAAAAAGTGATACCCAACCCTTTATTCAATATTTATCGTCTTTAAAAGAAAAAATGCCTTATGAAAAATTTAATGCTCTTTTTAGGACTCTCACTTTTTGCGCTCACGTCATGTGACAAAAAAGACGCTGATGTTACTCCAACTACAGATGTCACTTTACGATGGGATGGTGATTATGCACTCGATGGTTGTGGTTTTATTTTCGTTTTTAAAGAAGGAACTGAACGAAAAGCCACCAATGAAGAAACCATTCCTGACAACTTCAAATCTAACACTGGCACATTGGTCGAGATTGAATACGATGGTTTAGATGGTTCTAAAATTCGACGATGCTTTAGTCCAATTGAATTTGAAACATTGAATTTATTATCCGTGAAAAAGAAATAAAATCATACGTTTTGCCAATCATTGATTTCACAAAATCAAAAACTCAGTCCGTCGATTATTTTGTCTTCCTATTTCATTATCATTAGAATCAATCGGTGCCATTTCCCCAAAACCTTTGTGTGATAATCGACTGGCTGCAATTCCATTTTGAATCAAAAAGTCCTCAACCGCTTTGGCTCTTGCATCTGACAAATTTAGGTTACTCACGTCGTCACCGACATTATCAGTATGGCCGTTTATTTGAATTTTTAAAGTAGCATTGGCTTCCAGCATCTTTTTCAAACGCGTTAATTCATCAATTGACTCTGGTCGAAGTTCCGCTGAACCAGTCGCGAAGAACACATTTTTTAAAATAATCGGTTCCGATTTTACGGGCGTCGTCGTTGGAGTGACGGCAGCAGTTGGCTCAGGTATTTTCTTTAAAAATATTTCTAAAGTAAAAGGGTCAATTAAAGAGGTCACTTCTTTCAAAGAAAAATTTTCTGAATGAAAAGTATAGCCAGGACGCTCTACGTGCAAACCATAATTATCACCCAAAGGGATACAAACTAAGATTTCGCCTGCCTTGTCTGTGCTACCATCATAGCTGTTTTTTTGAGTAGAAAGATTAGTCAGTTGCGTATAGGATTGCAATGGCTTCTTGGTGTCAGCGTCTTTTACGATTGCTTTTACGTAGGTGACTGGGGTGGCGCGTGCTGCTAATGGTAATTCGAAGCTGTAAATGTCGATGTCCACTTTTGCCATTGGATCTTCAAAAGCATTGACGTCTTCTTGTTCTGCTGTTTTTTTTGCCATTCTATCAGTGGCGAAGTAAGCAGTTTTTCCATCACGTGCGATGAAAAGTGCGCCTTCATGTTCTTCAGTATTGATTGGATAGCCTAAATTTTGAGGAGTTGACCAA
>CALHBQ010000242.1 GCA_937930815.1 uncultured Saprospiraceae bacterium
GAATTTATTGACGGCTGCAATGAGTAGTTTTCCCGTAAGAACTACTAAACTGAGGATGGTAAAGACCGTGACCATTCCAACGGCCAAAACCGTAAAGGCGGTGTGTAGATTTTCTGTCATAAAATTCGTTGGTTTCGAAATGTGGACAAATGTAATAAACTGAAAACAAATCAAATCACTGAAAAACAGTAATTCAGCAAAATTTGAAACTGATTTGTCTGGAAATGGGTAATATTATTTTGGAAGAAGCAGTTTTGCTTGGTTAGGAAATGAGCGTTTAGGTTTGTTGTTAATAGAAAATTCGAAATAGTGGCAATATGGATGAAGGTATTAGTAGCTGTTTGGCAAACCGCCGAGTACGTGATCCGTACGCTCGGTGGTGTGAGATGGCTGCGGTAAGGATTGAGCCTTTGCGAATTTTCGTAGGTCTTAATTTTCAATCTTTACCGTTCTCTACTCGATCCTCTTCCGTCTTTATTTTTCTTTAAGAAATAATTCTTTCCATTCTTTCCAATTTCGAGGTAATTTTTTATCGCTTAACTCAATTTCTCCTTCGTATTTGATAAACAACAATGGAATAACAAATTTCAATTTGTGCTTTGTTGTAACATCTTTTCTTTCAAGTTCTTGCTTTAAATATTTTTGCTCCTCTATTGATAAGTTCGATTTATCCAACTTATCAATTAGTTCTTTAAACTTATTAGAATTCCAATCTTCTGCAATTTCATTTTCTTGAATTTGCTCTAAATCTTTTATGATAGTTTTAGTTGCATCCTTTTTCTTTTTACTGATTTTTTCAATAATGAAATCTAATTCATGACTACTTTCTGCTATCTTTTCAATACGTATTTTAAAGTGTTCTCTATCGATATTTTTTATTTCTATTTCTTTTGATGCTTCCAATTCCTTTAACCTCTCAATTAATGATTCAAGTTCTAATTTTAAATCTCCAATTTCACTTCCGTCCTTGTTCAATTTTATTACTATTTCTTCATTATGTTTTTTCCTATCAAACCAGTTCTTTAAAATGTCAACTATGTTTTTTGACAAAAGAACGGCTGTGGCTGTGGCTATTGATGCTATTATTTCTATTACCATTTTATTCGCCTTTTAAAGTTGAGAAAACTACTCCTATTACATAATTCAAGCACCCTAATAAAAATGCAAAAGAGATAAATGAAATATTCCGTGCTTGTTTTGCTCCTTCAATATCTTCGGGTGATGGAGATTTTATGGAAAGTGCACATGTGCAAAACCAAATGAGAACACAAATGAGGACAAATCCATAAGAGGCAAAAATTAATTTTTCATCATCTTTATTCCTAATAGATATATTATCTGGCAGTCCTGCTAACTTTTCTTTAAAATCTTCTGGTATTTCCACTTTCTTTGGTTTTAAGACTTCAATCATAAAACCTAACCCACTTGCAGCTAATGTTGGTCCTAAGAAAGAAGAAATATCGACTTCTGAAAATTCTCTTAGTAGCAATTCAAAGATGATTAAGTAAATTGGAAATCCAATTGAAATCCATTTATGTATTGATAATTTCTTAAGCATTTTTTTTAAGATTTTTCATTATGTCTTGTTTCAATTTTTTCGATTGCTTTTTCATTTTTCTTTTTTGATGGAAGAGAACTCGTATATTTATGTACACCAAGATACACATAGCAAATATACATTTTACTTGAAATATTTTCTAAATATTGAAGTGTAAATAATTGATTTTCAATGTTTTTCGTAAAATGTAAATTAAATATATTTATTTTTTTTAACGCTCAATATCCGCCTTGTAAAAGTAATACTTTAAACCCATTTCAAAAAACAAAAAAAGGCCCATCAACAAAGACGAGCCTTAAAAATTTCTTATAAAATCCACCAATCACATCTTAACCACCTTAAAGTATTTTTCAAAAGTATCATTATAGCATTTCGCATAATAACTTCCAGAAGGATAGCCACTTAGCGATATTACCGCTGTTGATTTTTCTCCATTTTTCGAAATAACATCGGTTTGAATTAACCTTCCTAAAGCATCGTAAATTTCAATTTTTAGATTTCCAGATATTTTAGAATGATGTGCTAATTCTATGGTCAAATCATCTTTGGTTGGGTTTGGATATACTTTGATGCCCTGACCAACAAAATCGTTGACGGAGTTTACTGCATCAAATTCAACAGTTACGGTTTCTTCATAGAAACAAGTTTCTGAAGCATCCATTACAATTATTTCATAATCTCCAGATGATAAATTGGAAAAGGTATTCACCTCTACAAAAGTCTGTCCCCCATCTATACTGTATTGAAAAGGCGCAAGTCCACCTGAAATGTTGATCCTAATTGAACCATCAGTAGCAGATTCATTTGAAGCGTTGGTTGTTGTGAAGGTTGGAGTAAATGAACAACCTTTACCATCAGGACAAAACAATTCGTCTGCCTGAGAGCCAAAAATACCATCATTAGTTAGAAGGGTATCACCAGCACTATTTAATAGAAGAAAATTTCCGATGCCCCAATCACAACAAAGTCCATCGCCTTGGGAATCAAAGACATTTAAAGACAAACAGGAGTTATAATCTACACAAATTTCTTCTCTAAATACTCGTGTCCCAGAATTTAAACTACCAGAAGCAATTGGTTCATTTTTGAGTTCATCAAATACCTGCCAAGACGTTTCTTCAGGAAAATCATCTGCGTT
>CALHBQ010000243.1 GCA_937930815.1 uncultured Saprospiraceae bacterium
AAAAACAATAAATGACAAAAAGAAAAAAATCAAAATCAAAAGGAAAATTGGATGTGAATACATTGAGAAGTAAGATTCTCGGATTATTTAAATCCAACCCTAAAAAAGTATTTAACCCTAAACAGGTAATTAGAAAACTAAAAATTAAGAATAACAAGGACAGCGTGCTCGATGCAATTATGAAGCTGACCGAAAAAGGAATACTAATACAATTGGAAGATTATAAATTTAAAGTAAATCGTTCGAAAGGCTTTGGTGCCAAAACGAATGATAGAGACCGGCAGTTACTCGTCGGTAGAGTGGATATGGCGCGCAGTGGCGACGCTTATATTATTGTTGAAAATGTGGAAGATGATATTCATGTTTCCTCAAAATATTTGGCTTCAGCGCTGAATGGTGATACGGTCGAAATAAAAACTTGGCGACCGCGTGGCAGAAAGAAACTCGAAGGTGAGGTGACGAAAGTAATTAAACGGTCTGCAACCCACTTTTTGGGAACCTTGCATGATACGAAAGACTTCGGTTTTGTGATTCCTGCCAATACGAATATCAATACCGATATCATTGTTTATAAAGATGATTTCAAAGGCGCGGTGCATGGCGATACGGTAGTGGTGAAAATTATAAAATGGGAAGGCAAAAAACTGCCAAACCCAGTTGGAGTGGTCACCGAGATAATGACTGATGCTAATCGCAATGACCTCGAAATGACGGGCATTTTACTCGGAAAAGGAATCTCTATCGAATTCCCTGAGCATGTGATGAAAGAAGCGGAAGACCTTTCTACAGAAATTCCTTTGATGGAAATTGAGCGTAGAAAAGACATGCGCGAAATCACCACTTTTACCATCGATCCAGTTGATGCGAAAGATTTTGATGATGCACTTTCTATCGAATATTTCGAAGATGGAACGTACGAAATCGGCGTACACATTGCCGATGTTTCGCATTATGTAAAACCAAGATCTGCTTTGGACAAAGAGGCAGTAAAACGCGCCAATTCGGTTTATTTGGTAGATAGAGTGATTCCGATGTTGCCAGAGAAGTTGTCGAACGCACTTTGTTCGCTTCGACCACATGAGGACAAGTTGACCTTCTCCGCCAATTTCCGTTTTAGTAAAGATGATAAAATCATTGGTCGATGGTTTGGGAAAACGATTATTCACTCCGACCACCGATTTACCTACGAAGCCGCTCAGGAAGTTTTGGATGAAAAAGAAGGCCCATTTTTCAAGGAGTTGAAAAAGATAAACAAGCTTTCTAAGAAATTGAGAAAACAGCGATTCAAACGCGGTTCGATTGATTTTGGAGCAGCCGAAGTTCGTTTCAAATTGGATGAAGAAGGCGCACCAATCGAGGTGTATGTCAAAGAGCGAAAGGATACCAACATGTTGATTGAAGAATTTATGTTGTTGGCTAATCGTGAGGTTGCGACTTTTATTGATAAAAAAGCTGCTGGAAAAGAAATTCCTTTCCCATATCGAGTGCACGATTTACCAGATATGGATCGGGTAGCTGAATTGGTTCGTTTTGCGAAAGAGTTGGGTTATCAAATGAATATCAATACGCCAGAAGAAGTGGCAGTTGCTTTCAATAAAATGACCGAACAATCGAAAGAAGATGAGATTCTAAAAATGCTCGAACCGATTGCGATTCGAACAATGTCAAAAGCGGAGTATTCGAGCAATAACCTCGGGCACTATGGATTAGGCTTTGAGTTTTATGCGCATTTTACTTCTCCGATTCGACGATATGCGGATGTGTTGGTACATCGAATTTTAGAAGCCAACTTAGAAGGCACTTATCGAATGGATAAAGAAGTTTTGGAATCCACTTGTAAGCACATCAGTTTGCAAGAGCGAAAAGCAATGGAAGCGGAGCGAGAAAGTACCAAGTACAAACAAGCCGAATTCATGGGCAAACACGTCGGAGAAACTTTTGATGGCGTTGTTTCGGGTATTATTGAGCGAGGGGTGTTCATTGAGTTGGTTCACAGCAAAGCAGAGGGGATGATTGGTTTCGATAAATTTCCAGAACCTTATGAAGTTGCAGCCAATAGATTGAGCGCAAGCGGTCGTCGCTCTGGCGAAATCATCCGAATGGGCGATAAAGTAGAAGTTAAAATCTTAAGTGTAGATATGGCGAAGCGGCAGATTGATATGGAGTTTGTGATAGAATAGGTGAGAGGTTTTAGGTGCGAGGTCAGAGGACTCGCACCTCGTTAACCACCAAGGCTAATGTTAATGCTGGTGTAGGAATGATTCAAATTACGATGGAATATTATACTCCAATTGATGATGGGATTGAGCTATTAAGTCAGTAAAGTTAGGGGTTGCAAGACTCGACAAACTCGCAACCCGTAACTCAAAATTCATCAATCGCCAAAGCTAAAACTAAACCCTTTCTTCTTTTTCTTCTTCTCTTTTTTTACCACATCAGAGCCATCTTTTAACTTTCGTGAAATGGCGACATATGGACCAATGATGATTTCTTGACCACTCGAAAGACCGGATTTTACTTCAATAAATTCATCATCCTGAATACCTGTTTTTACTTCAACAATTTTGGAGATAG
>CALHBQ010000244.1 GCA_937930815.1 uncultured Saprospiraceae bacterium
GTAAAATTACAAGAAAAACTGCTTTAAGCACTGATATAGAAGTTAATTGCGAGAATTATTTTAAAATCCCTTTTTTTGCAAACTTTTTAGAATAGAAACGAGTTAGAAATTGTACAAAGACATACAGAAAACGTAGTTAAAAACATAGAAATAATGGAGTCAAAAGTCTCTCTCAATTTTGTAGAAGAAATAGTCGAAAAGGATTTGGAAAGCGGCAAACATGCCTCGATTCACACTCGTTTTCCACCCGAACCGAATGGATTTTTACATATCGGTCACGCATCTTCGCTTTGTTTAAATTTTGGTTTAAAAACCAAATACAATGGAAAATGTAATCTAAGATTTGATGATACGAATCCTTCAACAGAAGAAACTCGTTACGTCGAAGCTATCAAAAAAGACATTCAATGGTTAGGTTTTGAATGGGACAATGAACTTTATACTTCTGACTATTTTGACCAATTATATGACTGGGCAGTTGTCTTGATTAATAAAGGGTTGGCCTACGTGGATGATTCGACAGCCGAAGAAATTGCTGAGCAAAAAGGAACTCCAACCAAAGCAGGAACAGGCAATGATTTCAGAAATCGTAGCATTGATGAAAATCTCGAACTTTTCAAAAAAATGAAGGATGGTGTTTTTGACAATGGTGCTAAAGTTTTGAGAGCAAAAATAGACATGGCTGCTCCAAACATGCTCATGAGAGATCCGCTCATTTATAGAATCAAAAAAGAAAAACATCATAGAACGGGCGACAAATGGAACATCTACCCGATGTACGATTTCGCGCATGGTCAGTCAGATTCTATAGAAGAAATCACACATTCGGTTTGTACTTTAGAATTCGAAAATCACCGACCGCTTTATAATTGGTTTATTGAAAAATTAGATATTTTTCCTTCTCGTCAAATCGAATTTGCACGAAGAAATCTAAGCCACACGGTGATGAGTAAACGTAAATTGCTCCAATTAGTAAACGAAAATCACGTAAGCGGTTGGGACGATCCTCGAATGCCTACTATTTCTGGATATAGACGAAGAGGTTATACGGCTGCTTCAATTAGAAATTTCGCAAACGAAATCGGAATCGCACGCCGTGAAAACATCATTGATGTTTCTCGTTTAGAGTTTTCGGCAAGACAAGATTTGAATAAAGTTTCGACTCGTGTGATGGCGGTTTTAGACCCTTTGAAGTTGGTTATCACCAATTATCCGAAAGGAGAAATGGAATGGGTTGAATTAGAAAACAACCCAGAGGACGAGCGCAAAACAGCTCACAGAATGCCATTTTCAGGAGAACTTTATATTGAAAGAGCGGACTTTATGAAAGACCCTCCAAAGAAGTTTTTCCGCTTAGGGCCAGATAGAATGTCTCGTTTGAAAGCAGGTTACATCATCCGTTGTGATGGATTTGAAGAAGATGAAAACGGAAATGTTACTCAATTGAACTGTACATACTTCCCTGAAAGTAAATCAGGTCAAGATAACTCTGGGTTAAAAGCAAAAGGTGTTTTGCACTGGGTTTCTATCGAACATGCAGAAACGGCTGAGGTACGTTTATATGATCGTCTTTTCACTGATGAGAATCCATTGGGTCATGAGGACAAAGATTTCAAAGAATTCATCAATCCGGATTCATTGAAAGTCGTTGAAAAAGCATACATTGAACCTTTCCTTACCAATGCAAAAGAAGGTCAACATTTTCAATTTTTGAGAATGGGCTACTTTACAAAAGACTCAGATTCAACAGAGGACAACTTGGTTTTTAACCGAACGGTTACTTTGAGAGATTCTTGGGCTAAGGCGAAAGGGAAGTAGAATTGTAGGAGTAGAATTTGTCTGAATCAGGATTCACTGGATTTAAGGATTCACAGGATTTTGATTGTAGATTCAGCTAAATATCTATAAAATCCATTAAAAGGAGTCGACTCCTTTTAATAAAAAATGCCTCAATCTGATAAAGATTGGGGCATTTCTACAAATATGGGGGATTTTCAAAATCCGTCATATTTTGTTTTTAATCTGCACGATAAACAGTGCTATCGCTAATCAAGATATAAAGGATTTTAGAAATCCTCCATATCACGGTTATCTAAAAAATAGAATCCTATAATTTAAAATTTCGCATAAATCTAATAGGAAGCACTAACGTAATCCTGCGAATCCTAAAATCCTGTAAACCTGTCCGCCGTAGCTGATCCTGATTCAGACAAAAAAAAGGAAAAAGACAAAAAAATAGCCAATCTGATTTCTCAGATTGGCTATTTTTAAGCACTCCGTGAACCGTTCACCAAAAACCGTGAACCGTTTAAGCACCCACATACAAAACCTCCTTAACCGCTTTAATCACCTTAGCAGTATTCGGCAAATATTCTTCTACGTAAGTAGGAGCATAACTCAAAGAAGTATCGGCAGAATTGACTCTTGTAACCGGCGCATCTAAATAGTCAAATGCATATTTCTGAATCTCGTAAGCAATTTCTGAAGAAATGCCACAGAAAGGCCATGATTCGTCAACGACAACCAAACGGTTGGTCTTTTTGACAGATTCTACAATGGTATGATGATCCAATGGACGAATCGAGCGTAAATCAATTACCTCAGCTGAAATACCCATTTTTTCAAGTTCAACAGCTGCGTCTAAAGCAACTTGCATCATTTTATTAAAAGATACAATTGTTACATCTGTTCCTTCTCTCCAAACTCTTGCAACGCCAATTGGAACTAAATATTCACCCTCAGGAACTTCTCCTTTATGAGCGTAGAAAACCTCAGATTCCATCACACAAACTGGGTCGTTGTCTCTAATTGCAGATTTCAAAAGACCTTTTGCATCAGCTGGATCAATACAAGAAACTACTTTCAAACCTGGACAATTTGCCATCCAGCTTTCAAACATTTGTGAGTGTTGCTGTGCTAATTGACCTGCAGAACCAGATGGTCCTCTAAAAACGATTGGACAATTGAACTGACCCGCTGATTGAGAAAGCGTCTTTGCTGCGTTGTTTACGATTTGGTCAAATGCCAAAACTGCAAAGTTCCAAGTCATAAATTCAACAATCGGACGTAATCCATTCATGGCAGCCCCTACCCCAATTCCTGCAAAACCTAACTCGGCAATCGGAGTATCAATCACTCTTCTTGCGCCGAATTCATCTAATAAACCTTTGGTTACTTTATAAGCACCGTTGTACTCTGCCACCTCTTCACCCATGATGAAAACAGACTCATCGCGACGCATTTCTTCTGCTATCGCTTCTCTCAAGGACTCTCTAAGTTGTAGGACTCTTGCCATCTTTTTTTAAGTATTTTGTTTCTTTTTCTAAAACTGTAATTATTCAAACGAACCGCAAATATAGTCAGTTGTTCAATAATGACAAATGATAACAATGTTTGATTTCTTTAATAAAATGTCAAACCGCCTATTATTTGTTTCTTTTAAGGTATCAAAGGCTTATTTTTGCAACTTCAACGGATTTAATCGTTCAGAATGATAATTGCAAATGATGTTTTTTTTACAATAGCTAAAGAACTTCTATAATAATTTTAACAATTGAACCGTTTTCACTCTAATTCTATAAACATTAT
>CALHBQ010000245.1 GCA_937930815.1 uncultured Saprospiraceae bacterium
AGAAGTCTACCCATTATGGATATTATGATGTTTGGATTTATTCACCGAAAAATAATCATTTTAAAATTTATAAAAATGAATAGTCTTCCTTTTGTTCCTGAGCTTGCCTACGTTTCGACTCGATCATCCTTCAGTTGGAAATTGATAGCATGTTTGGTTATTATTTTAGCACTCATCGGCATAATAATATATCGTTTCTTTAGTGCAAAACTGATAGATGAGGCCAAACCGAAACAAAAACCAAAAATCAAGAACGCTTTTTCGACAGAGTTGTGTTCCACAATAAGTCGGAGACCAGATTTTTAGATAAATTTTAAAACAAAACCTTTTTTACTGTCCAATAAAAAAGGTTTTTCATCACTTGTTTTAAGCAGTTTTTTTAATTTTTCAACATTTGTTTAACATAAACTAATTTATGAGCAAAAAATGATCGTCCTGAAATAGGTTGACATCAAAATCGCAAAACAATGATAGTCAACAACTTAGATATTTGGACAAAATACCCAGAAATGAGTTTGTAATAATTAAGGCCAACCGAATAAAAGTTGAGGCTAAAAACAGTCTCTTTATTTCTCAAAAAAAGATGTTTTATTCAATTTCCTCTTCATTATCCTCTATAATTAAACAGAGTGCCGCAGCAATTAGCATAGAAGCACCTCCAATAAATAAAGCGTAGACAGAAACATTACCAAAAAAAAACTTTAAAAGAAATCCTAAAACACCTGCCGCAATAATTTGTGGAATCACAATAAAGAAATTGAAGACTCCCATATAATATCCCATTTTATTAACAGGAAGAATACTCGACAACATGGCATAGGGCATGGATAAAATACTGGCCCAAGCAATCCCAACTCCAATCATAGAAACCAACAACATAGTCGGGTTCGTAATAAAATAGATAGAAATCAAACCAATCGCACCACAAACTAAAGCCAATAAATGTGTCACTCGTCGACTGGTGTGTTTAGCTATAACTGGCAATAAAAATGCGACTAATGCAGCAATACCGTTATAAACTGCAAAACAAATTCCTACCCAATCAGCCCCTTCATTATATGCAGCTGAAGTCGGGTCGTCTGTACCGTAGATATGACTCGTCACTGCCGAGGTCGTATAAATCCACATTGCAAATAAAGCAAACCAAGAAAAAAATTGAACAGCAGATATTTGAATCATCGTCCTTGGCATTTGAAAAATGCCTTTGAAGGATTCTAACAAGCCATCCCAAAGACCTTGCTTTGCATTTTCTGCTTTCAATTTTTCAATATCATCAGGTGGATATTCTTCAGTACTAAAAACAGTCCACATCACCGCCAAAAAATATGCAACCCCCCCCATGTAAAAAGACCATTTAACCGAATCTGGAATAGCGCCTTCATTGGCGACGTTACTAATGCTAAACCAATTTGTAAAAATATATGGAAGAGCTGAAGCGACAACAGCTCCTATTCCAATAAAGAAAACTTGCATTGCAAATCCACTCGTTCTTTGTTCATTGGGTAACATATCTCCGACGTAAGCTCGAAAAGGCTCCATACTAATATTGATGGACGCATCCATCACCCACAACATAATAACAGCCATCCAGAGGGCAGAAGAATTAGGCATCAAGAATAAAGCGATGGTAGCCAAGATAGCTCCTATGGCAAAAAAAGGTCGCCTACGCCCCCACTTATGATGCCAGGTACGATCACTATAATAACCAATAATAGGCTGAACGAGTAAACCAGTTACCGGAGCAGCCAACCACAAAATCGGTAACTCATCTTTAGAAGCACCTAAAGTTTCGAAGATTCTGCTAACGTTAGCGTTTTGAAGTGCAAAACCAAATTGGATTCCTAAAAACCCAAAACTCATATTCCAAATTTGCCAAAAAGAAAGTTTAGGTTTCTTTGAACTAATAGATACTTTCGACATCCGTTATCGTTTTGTTTTATTTAATATTTTTTGTAGCAATATTATAACCTAACTAATTGCCGTTACAGCCAGTGGTGCCATCAGTATTTGGTGCTAAGCGAATATTACTAAGGCCGATATCTACTCCTTCATCAGCCGTAATTATCAGAGCAGTAGAAATTTTATTCATATCAACTCCAAGATCAGCAAAACAACTTAGGCTTACTCCATATGTTTGCCACTTGTTAGGTGCGATATTGATATTGAGTGTTTTGTCACATGAGACATTTTTATTACAACTCATCCCAATTTTGACAGACGCGTTTTTATTACTAAATGATTTTGCTGAAAAAGTCAGTTTCATCGCGCCGTTGGATTGACGTGACATATCACTTGGTGTGGTACTACTCAAGCGAAGTTGATCAAAGTCTGATTTTGTCCATTTTATTCGCAAAGCATCCTCTTGAGCTAAGTGGTCAGTTTTGCTAATAATCAACCCACCAACAGAAGTAGGAAAACTCCCTATTTGTTTATCCAAATCACCTGACTTCAACCATAAACTCCATGGCGCAATCGGAGCTCCTTTGCCGAAAAAATTTCCGCTCGAAGCTATATTAGCATTTTCTAAACCTGAGTCTTCTGATAATTGATCGACAGTCTCATTGGATTTATAATTTAGACCATAACCTAATTTAAATAATGCTTCACTTTGTTTTTCGGTGGCAGCTGAAACAACGGCAGTGTTAGGCCAAGTGAAAGATAAACCTCCTGTAAAATCATAGGATGGATCTCTTTGGAATAACAAATCAGAAATGCCTCCACCTTCGCTGCCCGGCAACCAAGCTGCAATGAATGCGTCCGATTTATTTATTTCAGGATTCGTCCATAGTGGGCGGCCTGACAGAAAAACAGAAACAACAGGCGTTCCATTTTCTCGAAATTTAGACAATTTATTTACATCAAAACCATTAGGTGCAAAATCCAAATTTTTGCGATCCCCTTGAAATTCTGCGTAAGGATCTTCTCCATAAACTGCAATGACAATATCAGCTTTTTCATTCGTTTCTCCATCTGCTGAAAAAATAACTTCTCCACCTGCTTCATTGACCGCCTCTTTTATACCATCAAGAATTGATTCGCTATTTGGAAACTTGTCATTGGTGTGACCTGTGCCTTGCCATGATAGCGTCCATCCTCCACATGCTTTTGAAATACTATTCGCTCCATCACCAATTACCATAATAGTTTTGCTGGCGTCTAATGGCAGAAGACCATCGTTATTTTTGAGTAAAACCATTGATTCTCGGACAGCTTGTCTTCCAATCACTCTATTTTTAGGTTGACCCAAAAGGCTTTCATCACCAGCATTTTTGCGAGTGCTTGGTGCTCCTTTTGTAAAAATTCCAGAAGCAATTTTTACACGTAAAATACGACGCACTGCATCATCTAATCGAGTCATTGGGACGGTTCCATCTTTTACATGTTTTAAAGTACTTTCGTACAAACCCTTCCAACTATCGGGTGCCATAAACATATCAAGACCTGCATTTAAAGATTGCGCACAATCGGTATTCGTACAGCCTGGAACTTGACCATGACCATTCCAATCACCAACCACAAAACCGTTAAAACCAAGTTTCCCTTTCAAAACATCAGTCAATAATTCTTTATCACCGTGAAGTTTCCTTCCATTCCAACTTGAAAAAGAGGCCATCACCGTTTGTACGCCTGCGGGTATCGCGCTGTAATAACCTGCGGCATGTATATTTCTTATCTCATCTTCACTAATTTTAGCATCACCTTGGTCAATCCCATTTTCCGTTGCTCCATCTGCGAGAAAGTGCTTGGCAGAAGAGATAACCCGACCATCACCCATAAAATCTTTTTCGCCAACCCGACCTTGCAGACCATAGACTATACGCTCTCCATAGGAATAGACTATTTCTGGATCCTCAGAGAATCCCTCATAACTTCTACCCCAGCGGATATCTTGCGGCACCGCCAATGTAGGTGCAAAAGTCCAATCATGACCAGAAATTGTGAGTTCTTGAGCAGTCACTTTTGCAATTTCCTCAATGAGGTCTGGATTACGCATTGCTCCTAATCCAACATTGTGTGGAAAGACAATCGCTCCAGTTAGGTTGGCATGACCATGCACTGCATCAATTCCCCAAATACAAGGTATAGCAACTTCTACTCCTTCTGGATCGATGGAGGCATTATAATATTTATCAGCCATTTCTAACCACGTTTTAGTGTCTGCATACGGGAGTGGCCCTGGTGCTGAATTACCACCACTTAATACAGATCCTAAACGATACTTTTTTACTTCTTCAGGTGTAATCGATCCATTATCAGCTTGAATTACCTGACCTACTTTTTGTTCTAAAGTTAGTTTAGGTAATAGTTCGTCAATCTGTTTTTCTATCGCTGGATCTAATGGCAGGGGTTTGAAAGTTGGCCAATCTTTGTAGTAGGTAAGATTCGTTGATTCTTCTTTATTTAGAGGTTTTTCTTTTTGGGTACACCCCATTGTAAAAAGGCAAATAATGAATACTAATTTAAATGAATTTAAAGATGTTTTGTAAAACCTCATATTTGAAAATATTAATAAAATAAAAAAAACAACAAGTCTGTTACAGTTTAAAATCTCCTAATACATCAACAAAATCAAAGTTACCAATATCAATAAAGCAACACCTTGGTAACGGTAATTTTTGTACCATGGTAAATCTCTCAAGGCAACTGTTTCGTTATTGTATTCTGCTCTTGTCCAGACTACCTTCGCCAGTTCCGCTTCTGTTTTTGATTCTCCGGACATACTAAAAATGTAAAGAACAACACAGCAGATAAGGAAGTGAATAGTTGCCACGTAAAGAAAGTTTGGTAAGTCTAATTGAACATCAGCCATTTTGGAACCAATGAGAAAAACAGTAATAGAAAAGCCAACAATAATAGAAGCAATCGCGCCTCTGTTATTTGCCTTTTTAGAAAATAATCCCATGACGAATAATGCAACAATCGGTGGGCAGAACCAAGCCAATGTGTTTTGCAGATAATCCCATAATTTCTCAAAATGACCAATCTGCGGTGCCCACAATATCGCAATAATCATTACGACCAAAGTGATAATCCGCCCTGTAACCATTAGGCCTTTAGAATCCATGTCTGGTTTTATTTTTTGAACAAAATCCATCGTAACCAAAGTCGAAACAGAATTTAAACCTGAATCTAAACTTGACATCATCGCTGCTATCAATCCTGCCAAAACTATCCCCAACAAACCTGGGGGCAACAAATCAAAAACCATGGTAGGATAGACCATATCCATATCCGTCATATCTGGATATAATACGCGCGCGAATGCACCCGGAAATATCATGATGAACAAAATACTGAGTTTCAAAAAACCAGCAAAGATGGCTCCCCATTGTCCTTGACGAATATCTTTGGCAGCAAGTGTACGCTGTGTAATATACTGATTGGTTCCCCAAAAATAAAACCCAATCAATAACACACCTGTGAAGACCGAGGGCCACGGCATATTGGGGTCGTCGATGGGCTTCATGACATCAAAGTGAGATGCTTCTGTTATCGCATATACGGCATCCCAACCTCCAATTTCTTTGTAGGCAAAAACAGTAATCAAGGTTGAACCAAAAATTAAAATAACGGCTTGTACGGCATCCGTGTACATAACAGCACTCAATCCACCTGTAATGGTATAAATACCTGCAATAATAGCAAGTCCAATAATGATTTGCCATAGTGCGAACTCTGGGAAAATAAGGTTGATAACTAATCCTCCCGCATAAAGAGTTGCCGCAATATCAACCAAGATATTCAAAGTCACCGCAATCGCAGAGGTGTACGCTCTGACTACGTAGCTGTATCTTTTTTCCAAATATTCAGGTATCGTGAAAATTTTATTTTTGAGATAAAAGGGTAAGAAGAACACTGCAAATATTATCAAAATCACAACTGCCATCCACTCATAACTGTAAACGGAAAATCCGTCTTTGTAGCCCGCTCCTGCTAATCCGACCAGACTATTGCTGGACATATTGGAGGCGAAAAGTGAGAAACCAATAATCGGCCAAGTCAAATTACGACCTGCCAAAAAGTAGTCTTCTGCATCTTTGTGTTTACTACCGAAATAAAAGCCGAGTAATATCACAGCAATGAGATAAACGACAATTATAGTCAGGTCTAAAGTTCCGAGGTTAAATGACATGTCTTGTTTTTTTTAGTTGGTTAATAGTCTTTATTCCTATGAAAATTTCCTAATTCCAAATTGCATTCAAATTATGTACTTCACCTTCAATTAAAGCCACAGTTCCACCTGTTGCGTAAATAGTCATTTTATTAAAATCTTCGGTTGGAAAGAAAATATCAGTCATGACAATTGCGCCATTGTCTCCGAACATTTCGGCAGAAGCCGCGTCAAGAAAAAGGTGAATTTTTAATTTATCTTTCATAATGTGAGCGGTAGAATAGTGTATTTCTTTAGCAAACTTCTCTGAAAACGAAAGGTCTCCCGAGGCTCTACGGTCACTGAAAAATCTATTTGTTTTTAAATCATAACCGACTTTGTACATTTCGCCTTGATCGTTCATAAGTTCAATTCCAAATTCTTGAGCCGTCGTCATCTTTAGGTCTATTTCTAAAACGAGTTCTGTTTGCGCTGCATTGATTTTGAACTTATCTGTCAGTACCATTTTATCACTCACCGTCTGCGCCTTTAATGCGAAAGTTTCAGTTCTCAATTGCTCCAATTCTTTGACAGGTTGGGACTGAAGACGATAGCCATTTTTTGTATTATGCAAAGACAAACTGCGAGGCAAAGTCATGGCACTACGCCATTTTTCGGTAGGTACAATTTGAGCATAATCCCAATTTGACATCCAACCCATGAATAGTCTGCGACCGTCTTCTTTTGGCACATCTGACCAAGATACACCTGCATAATTATCCCGACCGTAGTCTATCCAAACGCCTTTTCCATTCTGAATATCTTTCCCAAATTTTGAATCAATTGTAAAATTTTTACCATCAAAATCTCCCACGAAATATTGCGTACCTGAACCACCATTGAAAGAACCTGGATTGATACTTAATAAGACAACCCACTTGGTTTCTTCAGTTCCTTCTATTTGCATTGGGAAAATTTCTGGGCATTCCCAGACTCCTTTTCGGTCACCATATTGATTGCCCCAATCGCTTAAATGTTTCCAATTTTTCAAATCAGCAGAACCCCAAAATTGTAATCGGTCTTTCGCTGCTAAAACCATTAGCCATTGATTGTGCGTCGCATCCCACATAACTTTTGGGTCACGAAAATCACGGATATTATTGGTATTCGGAATGACTGGATTTCCTTCGTATTTAGTCCAAGTCCGTCCTTTGTCATTGCTATAGGCAATACTTTGATATTGGAAATCTTTAGCATCAGTTTTTTCGCCTTCTGGCTCATGGTGCGTGAACATCGCAATTAATGGCGGCTGTCCATCTTTTCCAAAACCACTTGTATTTTTCCAATCTACGACAGCACTTCCTGAAAAAATATAACCTAATTTATCAGGATATAAAGCTATCGGCAGGTGTTCCCAGTTGACCATATCCGGTGAAACAGCATGCCCCCAGTGCATTGGTCCCCAGACAGTACTATCTGGATAATATTGGTAGAAAAGATGATATTCACCCTCATAATAAACCATACCATTGGGGTCGTTCATCCATTTTTCTTTTGGAGAAAAATGAAACTGTGGGCGGTGTGCGTCTTGATAGTCTTTTGTCTTTTCGACCATATTTGATTCTGATTGCATGTCAGTTTTAGATGTGGTTTTATCTTCGCAAGATAAAATAGTAAGCGAGCAAAAGCTTAGAATAAATAGCAATAATATTGTTTGAATTTTAAATATTTTTGAAATCATTTTTCTCTCGATTTAGTTAGAATTTATAAAACTTAGAACTGCTTGTTCATCAATTTGAGGTGTTCCTCCCGAATAGGTGGCAACCAAAGCACCCGTTGCACAAGCAAATCTCAAACATTCATTTGGATTTCCGCCTTTAAATTTTTTCGATAAAAAAGCGGCTAAGAAAGAGTCACCACTCCCTATTGTATCTTTAACGGTTATGGAAAAACTTGCGTGCTCGTAAAGTTTTCCTTCCTGTAAGCACAACGCACCTTCACTTCCTTTTGTAAGAATAATTGTTTTCAGATTGAACTTAGTGGTTAAGTAGTCTAATGCTTTTTTCTCCTCCATATCATCCATGTACCAGGCGCCTATTATTTCCAATTCTTCATCACTTAACTTTATCAAATCTGCTTTTTGTAATAATTTCTCAATCAAATCTTGCGAATAAAACGGTGTACGTAAATTCACATCTAAGACGCGAAACTTTGCCGCATCTGCCAAGTCCAAAAGTGTCTGCATAGAACGTTCTGAGCGACAAGCTAAACTACCAAAAACCAAAGCATCAGCAGAACGAACAACTTCTATTTTTTCATTATCCGAATTGATAAAATCCCAAGCGACTGGCATAACGATGTCATAAGTAGGTGAACCTTTTTCATCCAACTCGACATTAACAATACCTGTAGGATTGCTGAAATTAGTTTTTACAAAATCAGTATTGATACTATTATTTTTTAAAAAATCTAATAGCTCTTTTCCTAAATCATCATCACCCACTTCGCTAATCATCGTAGTGTCTATCTCAAAGTTTCGCAGATGATGGGCCACATTCATAGGCGCCCCTCCTGCAACTTTTCCTGTTGGCAAGAGATCCCATAGTACCTCTCCGAAACAAACTATATTTGAATTGGACATTTGTTTATTTTATCAATTGTTTTTGTAAATCCTCTAAAGCTACACCTTTCGTCTCTGGCATCATTTTCCATACAAAAATCAATTGCAAAAACATCATAAATGCAAAAAAGCCAAAGACTGGTGCTGCACCAATTTTAGTAAAAAGCACCGGAATTAAAGATGGAATTATGGCTGCTAACACCCAGTGCGTACTACTTCCAAATGCTTGTCCGCTTGCACGTAAGTGATTAGGAAAAATTTCGGAAATAAAAACCCAAATCACTGCCCCCTGCCCTATTGCGTGAGCAGCGATAAACATAAATAGGAAAATTGGAATTGCCATTCCTTGCCAACCTACAGCAAAAGCATAAGCCACTAAAGAAAGGGAAATAATGTACCCGAATGAGCCGATGTACATCAGTTGCTTTCGACCAAGACGGTCAATCAAATAAACGCCTGCTAAAGTAAAAATCAGATTGGTCAACCCAATACCAACACTACTCAAAAGCGCAGTACTTTCCTCCAGACCAGCACTTGCAAAAATGCGCGGTGCGTAATAAAGCAAGGCATTGATACCCGAGAACTGATTGAAGAAGGCAATCAAGAAAGCTAATATTAAAGGGAAACGATATTTTCCTAAAAAGATAGTTTCATTTTTGGCATGACTTGCATCATCTGCTAAAATGGCATCCATTTGCGACTCGACATCTGCTTGCGGGTCAATCAGTTGTAATGTTTTCGCGGCTTCGATGCGGTCATTTTTCTTAGTCAAAAGCCAACGTGGACTTTTGGGAACACCCAAAACCATAAGGGTGTAAATTATCGCTGGTATTGCTTCAATTCCAATCATCCAACGCCAAGCATCTGTCTCTACTCCGCTCAAAAGATAGTTAGAAAGGAAAGCAATCAGAATACCGAAAACGATATTGAATTGATACAAAGCCACTAACTTACCACGGTCACT
>CALHBQ010000246.1 GCA_937930815.1 uncultured Saprospiraceae bacterium
CCTGTGATAAGGATGGACTCTTTTCTCATGTTATTTCCCAATTTATGTTTGTTTGTGTATGCTTAGAGACGCTGAGGTAAAAGTAATCATTTGGACTCTACCAATTCATTAATGTATCGCTAAATTTTAGGTATTTTTTCATGGAAGGAAAAGGAGGAATCTTCATAACTAACTGAACAGCAATAAGTTGTGATGCCATTTGTGACCAAAAGATAAGGCACTTTTAGGGTTGAATTATACCATGCAATTTGCTCAAAAGTATCCTGATTGACTTTTACTTTCGGAGATTTGCATTCAATCAGCATAATTGGTTTATGATTTTCATCAAAAATCAAAAGGTCAAACCGCTTTAAGCGATCATTGACCTTTATTGATTTTTCTACCGCAATGTAATTTTTTGAAATGCCTTCAACTTCCTGTAGATATATAATGAGCAATTGCCTGACCATTTCTTCTGGTTGATTGACTAAATATTTCTTACGAATTGGATCCCATAGAAACGACTTGCCATCTTCCGTTTTGATAGTAAGTTTGTTTTGAAATTGTAATAAATCTACTGGAATCTTCATAAGTCAGCAGCACTTGAATTTTCACGTACCGTCGAACCCCGATTCGACGGATTTTTGATTTGCAGTATTGACTGTCGAATCAGGGTTCGACGTTACGTTCTTAAAATGCCAAAAAGCCATCAACAAATTTAGCCATTGCCTCGTTTGTTTCTTTATTGATTTTACCACCCTCATCAACCAAACTTCCAATTGAAGAGATTGGTAAACTTTTAGGGTAAGCAATCATTCCAACATGATTACAAACACCTATTAAATGGTCAATGCCTCTCAAATTTCCAGCACGGCCAGAAGCGGTTCCAATCATGCCAACCTTTTTTCCAGAGAAAGTTTTTCCATATTCTCTGACGGAAATCGCATCAATGAAAAGCTTCAAAATACCCGGCATCCCTCCATTATATTCTGGCATTACAAAAACAATCTTGGAGGCATACAATATGTATTCATTTTGAATTTTTGTGATTTGCGGCGATTGTTGGTCGGCTTGATACATTAATGCATGTAACATATCTCCACTCAAATCTTCCAAGTCTAAATATTTGACTTCTTTGACCGTTTTTGACTTTAAAATTTCAGTTACCGCTTTCGCGAAAATTTGAGTTTTGTTGCCTTTACGGTTGGTTCCGTTGATTACTGTTATCATTTTATGTGTTGAATGTTGAATGTACTAAGTTGAAAGTTAGCGTAACGTAAAACTTTCAACCTTGAACTTTCAACCTGTCCATTAATCCGCCATTCGAACAATCTTTGGATAAAATTTTCCTAAAATTTCAACCAATTCATGATGATAGGCCATTACTTTTTCAATGTCTTTATAAGCCATTGGTGCTTCATCGAGGTCGCCTCCGATTAATTCCACACCACGTTCGGCTAAGTAGTTTTTCATAACACCTTTTGTGATACTTTGTTTTGCTTTCGAGCGAGACATTGTTCGTCCTGCTCCATGCGATGCGGAATTCAAAGCGTCAAAGTTACCTTTTCCTCTGACAATATATCCAGGTGCAGTCATCGAACCAGGAATGACCCCGAGTACATCTTTACCCGCTGGTGTCGCTCCTTTTCTATGAACAATTACTTCTCTACCATCAGATAGTTTTTCCTTCCATGCAAAGTTGTGATGATTTTCGACCTTTGCTAAAGGTTTGATTCCCAGCGACTTAGCCATTCGGATATGAATGTGGTTATGGCATGCTGAAGCATAATCACCTGCCAAATTCATCGCCAACCAATACTCTTGACCTTCTTCGGAGTTCAAATCTAACCATGCTAAATTCTTTGCAGATTTTGGTAATTTGCATTTTTGCATCGCAATTTTGGTGTAATGTTGAGCAATATTAGCACCCAAACCACGAGAGCCAGAATGTGTCAATAGCGCCAAATATTTTCCAATTGGTAACTTCAATTCGTTTTTTGGATCAGTCATTTCGACGATTCCAAACTCTACAAAATGATTACCTGAACCAGAGGATCCGATTTGCGCCGCCGCTTTATTTTTCAATTTTTTAATAATCGAAATCTCTCTAAATTCTGGACGTTCCAAAACGGCGTCATCCATTGGGTCATCAAAAGTTTCGAACCCAAATCGAGCATTGTCTCCCAACAATTTTTTGAATTTGAACTTGTCAGTTTCCAAATTTTCTGGCGGCAAATCATAAATGGAAAGTGCCATTCGACAACCAATATCCATCCCAACGCCATAAGGAATAACGGCATTTTCAACCGCCAAAACGCCTCCAATTGGTAAGCCGTAACCTTGATGCGCGTCAGGCATCAAAGCCCCTTTGACCGTAATTGGCAATCGCATGGCCGTATACATTTGATTCAATGCACCTTCCTCGATTCCTGCCTGACCATATATCGGAAATGATTTATGCACCTCGGCAATCGGAATCTCAACTTTATCTTCTTCCTTTTTATGATGAGTAATAAGCCCACGAGCGATTGGGCCTAATATTCGATCATCCACAAAGTCTTTCGGAGATTCAACGACGAGTTTCAGTTTTTCTAAAGCCTCATTTGTCGAAAGACGTTTATATTCTTTTTGAAAAATATTGATAGCCAACCCAATCACTGAAGATTGAGGGTATCCCAATTTTTGTAAATGCTTTCCACGAAGTTTTAATTTTGCCATGATTTCAGTTTTAAAAACACTGAAACCCATTATTTATACGAAAAAGTTCCATGAGGACCTTTGACAATTACTTCTTCACCTTTGGCTTCTTCAACTCGACCTACGATTTGCGCGTCGATATTGAATGACTTTGAAATGTCGATCACTTTCTGAGCATATTTTTCCGGAAGGTAAATATCGAGACGAGTACCGACATTGAAAACGCGGTACATTTCTTCCCAACTCGTTCCAGATTCTTTTTGAATCATTTGGAAGAGGGGAGGAATCGGCAACAAATTATCTTTAATAATTCGCTTGTTTTTTATGAATTTTGAAACCTTCGCTTGCCCACCACCTGTGTTGTGGATGATGCCATTGATATGCTTTCGGTATTTGTCCAAAACCTGTTTCAATACCGGCAAAAAAGTACGAGTAGGAGAGAGTACTAACTTCCCAATTGGAATTTTTTGACCTTCAATTTCAATCGTATCGGTTAGTTTTTTACTTCCTATATAAACTACCTCATCAGGCGTATTTGAGTCAAAAGTGTCTGGGTATTTTTTTGCATAAGATTTATGAAAAATATCATGACGAGCAGAAGTCAAACCATTGCTTCCCATGCCTCCGTTGTATTCTGTTTCGTAGGTTGATTGACCATAAGAAGCCATTCCAACGATGACGTCACCTGCTTTTATATCATTGACTATCAGGTCTTTACGTTTCATTCTGGCAAAAGCGGTGTACCCGACATCAATCGTTCTTACGATGTCACCAACGTCGGCAGTTTCACCCCCAGCGGAGTGAATATCGACATCATATTCTTTCATTTTATTAATAAAATCAACGGTACTATTGATGATTTTTGAAATGACATCTCCGTCAATTAAGTTTTTATTTCTACCAATAGTTGAGGACAATAAAATTCCGTTGGTACAGCCGACACAAGCCATGTCGTCGAGATTCATGACGATGGCATCTTGAGCGATTCCTTCCCAAACAGAAAGGTCGCCAGTTTCTTTCCAATACATGTAGGCTAAGCTGGTTTTTGTACCTGCGGTGTCTGCATGCATGAGGTTTACCCAATTTGCTTTTCCACCAGCAACATCTGGTAATATTTTACAAAAAGCTAAAGGATATTCGCCCTTATCCAAGTTTTTAATGGCTTTATGAACTTCATCTTTTGTAGCGGAAACTCCTCGTAAATCGTATTTATATTTTGAACTCATGTAGTCTGTTTCAGGAATTTAAATTAAGCTGCAAAGGTAGTAAAATGTAATAATGGAGTGACCTCTTTCTTAAAAAATAGCAATTTCAAATTACATGACAATATCAGAT
>CALHBQ010000247.1 GCA_937930815.1 uncultured Saprospiraceae bacterium
AATACGTTCTCTATTCCAACAAAAAAGACGAAAAACCTTTTAAAATAGTAAAGCTATTTTGCCGAGCTATTTTGGACACTAAAAACCTCTGCGATGAAAGTCCCTTTTTGGACCATCTTTCTGTTTCTACTCTATTACAGTGGTAACCTCACTGCTCAGCAATGTACGCCCTCAGATGAAGCTCCAGGCCCATATATTTGTTGGCCTTTTACATCTTCCATCTCTGGCTCTACTGCTAATTTCACAGCTCCATCTACGCCTCCAAACTTCTGCGAAACCGTAGAAAATAATGGTTGGTTTTCTTTTTCACCTTGTAATGCGACGGCCTCATTTACCATCATTGCATCAGGATGTAGAAATGGACTTGGAGTAGAAGCTATCATTTACGACCAAACGATGAACCCCGTATCAAACTGCTTCAGTTCAGGCGGTGTACAAATGGGTGGAACAATAACTGCTAACAACTTAATACCTGGTCAGCTCTACTATTTTATGATTGATGGATACAAAGGAGACGAGTGCGGGTTTGTTGTTTCAGCAAACGAAGGTCTTACACCTCCTACCAATCAGACTTTCATCGGGCAAAAAGGATATGTTCAAGGACCATCGCAGGTCTGTAGTTCAAATACTTCTACCTATGAAGCCATTTTGCCAACTTGTACCAACGTCAATAGATTTGGAAATTGCCCAGAACCGAATCTGAGTAATTACTACGATACAACTTTCCTATGGACTGTTCCAACTGGAGGAACAATCATAAGCGATCCTAATGATAGAATAATCACCGTTGAATGGAATGATTTTCAAGCAGGAGATATTTCGGTGATAATGGAGATTACTTCTCCAAACAATTCTTGTTTGGCATGTGCAGGTGGCAAGTTTACAGGATCGGATTGCCCGCTCGACATCAATGATATTTCTATTGAAAAGAAACCAACACAGTACACTTTTTTACCTACGATTAATCTTTGTGAAGGCGAATGCTACGAATCCTTTTGTGAAACTGGACATTATCAAATTAATCTATTAACAGCAGACGGCTGTGATAGCATCGTCGAGTTCGACATCATTTTACACGAAGACAAAACAACTTTTTTATCAGATCAATATATCTGCGAAGGGGATTGCATCACTGTTGCAGGGCAATCATTTTGTACTATTGGTACAAAAGAGATTTCCCTTAATACCATTGAGGGATGTGACAGTACCGTCATTTTTGAAATTTTCGAAAAAGAGACCTACCAATCAACAATGGCGCTGGAAGAAATTTGCGAGGGCGATTCTTTTGAAATCAATGGGCGCTCTTATAAAAATGAAGGTAAATTCAATACTGTTTTTCAAGCAGCAAACGGATGTGACAGTACGGTTTATTTTGAAATAGCAATTAATCCAAAATCAGAATCTATCTTACCTCAAGTAGGCATTTGTCCGGGTGACTGCTACATTTTGAACGGAGTCGAATATTGCGAATCTGGCGTTTTCAAACAATACAGAATCAATAGCAAAGGTTGCGATAGTACCATTGTTTTGGAAATAATTGACTTAGATCCTGATTTCACTCAGTTACCAATGCGATCTATCTGTGAAGGTGATTGTTTTATTTTTGGAGGAAAGGAATATTGTGAAAAAGGAAAATATGAGTTAAAATACCAAAACCAATTTGGATGCGATAGTATCGTGGAATTTGAATTAGATATTTTAGAAAAAGATATTATTCAACTTCCTAAAATTTCATTGTGTGAAGGCGAATGTTACAACATCAAAGAACAACAATTTTGCGAAGCAGGAAAGCACAAAGTGAATCTGCTCAATAAAAACGGTTGTGACAGTATTGTTAATTTTGAAATTGAATTCAGAGAATTAAACATCGACCTAACATCTTCTGACATACTTACAAGTGGAAACACAAACATTCAGTTAAATCCTCATTTAGACGGAAGTCTTGAAAATTTAAAAATTGAATGGCAAGGATTCGGCACCAATCCCAATTCACTTAACCCGACAGCCACTACTCAAGGAACTTACATTGTCACGGTTACAGATACGATTTTGGGATGTAGTTCATCCGATTCTATTACGATTTATCAATTGGAAGTACCACCAACAACGACAACTGTAATACCATCAAACAACTGTACCAATGCTCCATTTCTTTGTGGTAGCGAATTAAATGGATATTCAGGAAAAACAGATTCTATAGTAACTCCCGTCAGTAATTATTTGCAACAATTCTTCACAGATTCACTCGAAAACCCACAGTGGATTGAGTGGACACCTTGTGATTCGACTGCTATCGTTCGAGTTGGGGTTTTAAATAGTTTATTAAAAAAAGGAGTTGAGTTTTCAGTCCTGCATACTGCTTCTTGTGAAACGTTTACTAACATTTTTGACAGTAAAAAGATCAATTATAAAACTGTAGAAAACATTCGAATAAACAACTTGACCAACGATGGTCATTACTATTTTGTTTTGGATGGAATCGATGGAGACATTTCTGATTTTCAAATAGAAATCGAACGCGGTATTCAGATGGAACCATTGCAATGGAAAATGGTAGAAGCACCACAAATCAATGTACCGGTTAACTTCTGCCCGGATGTTGCTCAATCAATTAGCATCACAGAACCAGTCTATGAATTGCTCAATGAGCACTGCTCGTTTTTGGCAGACATCACTCCAACTCAAGAACATAAGGTCACTTGGAATTTACCTACTCAATCGACAACCGTTAGTGGTTCAGACACGCAGAAAGAAATAGTTTTCAAGACAAAAGACTTATTATCCGCAGGAGAAGAATATCTGCCAAACGGTACGGTATTCACTGGCACAATGAAAATTTCTTTTGAACCAAAAATTGTTTTGCCAGATGAAGTTTTTTGCACGATAGAACAACCCGCAATTTTCGAAGAAAACAGAACGATAAAAGTTCGCCACTCACTTCAATTTCTACAAACAATTGAGATTTGCGAAAGTAGTAAAAATGAATATTGTGGAAGAGACATCGATGTTTCGGAAAAAGTAATTTGCAGAAATGGTTGTACCACTACCGTTCAGCAAATCAATGTCAACGAGCCTGTAGATCATGATTATGGATACATTCGAATTTGCCCTGGCGAATGTTATGTCATGCCGATTACAAGAAAAAGAATATGTAACCCAGGCAAGTACAATGAACCGATTACAGGAAAATGTGGCGGTTCCGAAACCGTTGAAATAGGCTATCAAAAATCACCTGAGAAAATATTCATCAGTTCCGTTACCGAAATTTGTGATCCTTTACACACGCACTATCAAATTAGTTTTGATATAAGAGAAGGAAGAAGACCTTATCAAGTGAATGGCGAATACCTTGAATTAAGCGCTGATCGATTTATTTCGCAACCAATACCAAGTGGCGCTCCTTATCGATTTGTCATAACAGACGCTTCTACCTGTGTCAACAACTTTGTTGTGGAAGATCAATATGCTTGCGGCCCTGTCTGTCAAACAGACGCCGGAAAAATGTCTTCTACTGTTTTGGAGTTATGTGCAGATCAAATTGCAGAAGCAACTCATTTCAATAATAGTACACTCGATGTAGATGATGGGCAAGAGTTCATTTTTCATGATAGTCCAACTAATAGTTTGGGTCAAGTCTTAGCACGAAGTACCGAAAGTGATTTCGTTTTCTTAGAAAATGAAATGGATTATGATCAGACTTATTACATCTCATCAGTCGTTGGAGACTTCTTGGATGGACAGGTAGATTTGAAAGATCCTTGCCTTTCAGTTTCGGAAGGTCAGCCAGTAATTTTCAAACACCTACCCAACCTCACTTTCAAAGATACTTTTGAAATCAATTGTAGAAATGATGAAGTTTTGCTTTCGGCAGATTTTATTGACAGTAGCCAAGTTGTTTCTTTTCAATGGACTTCGAATGATGGAAGTCAATCAGCAACCCCTACATTATTGGCCACTACTCCAGGTGTTTTCCAATTAGATGCGACTGCTGACAATAGCTGCTCAATTTCAAAAACAGTTCATGTTGTTGAAAATTTTGAAACGCCGCAGATAGATGCTGGCGCTACCAAGGCATTACATTGTGAACAACACCACCTACAACTCGAAGGACAAAATTTATCACTCGGAAATAATTTTACTCATAGCTGGACAACTGTTGATGGAAACATTTTAGATGGTAAGAACACCCTCACTCCACGAGTTGACGAGATAGGAACTTACAAATTACTAACAATTAATTTCCAAAATGGCTGTCAAAATTCTGATTCCGTAAAAGTGATAAAATCAACTGATGTATTTGACAAGGCGACCTTTGATATTACGCGACCTTCTTGCCATGGCATGAATGACGGAAGGATTGCCGTCAATCAAGTTTTGGATGGAATGCCACCTTACACTTATTCTTTTGATGGAAATAATTTCACAGAAGGAAAAGAATTTAATACTTTGAAAAGCGGAACTTATGAGGTGCTTATAAAAGATGCTTACAATTGCATTTTACAAAAAGAAATCACACTCCTCGAACCACCAATGGTGGCCGTAGAATTGGGAGATGATGAGTTTGTTACTTTGGGTCAAGAGGTAATATTGACCGTTGCATCAACTATTAGTCCTCACAAAATAGAATGGTGGAGTGACTTTGGTGATAGTCAAACGGGGCATTTTGATTGGACGGTTCAACCAACAGAAACCTCAAATTATTATGTTAGAATCGAAGATAGAAGAGGATGTTTTGCAGAAGATCAATTGATGATTATCGTGAAAGAATCTGACGTATTTATACCAACTGGTTTCTCTCCTAATCAAGATAAGAAGAATGATTTCTTCACTGTTTTTGGTGGCGAAAGTGTCAATCAGGTTTTGAGTTTGAAAATTTATAATCGAGCGGGTAACCTCCTTTTTGAAAATTATAACTTCCCTGCCAATGATGAACTAATGGGTTGGAACGGAATGTTTAGAGGCAAACAAATGTTCGCAGATGTTTATGTTTTCCTAACTGAAGTGGAGTTTATTAATGGCGATGTGAAAGTTTTTCAGGGGGATGTTACTTTGATGAGGTAATTGTTGTTGCCACTCACTTAAGCCTTGACTGAGCAGAGCCGAAGGCAACAAAAGCAAGGTATCTAACAACTCTAAAAACTAAAAGGTCGAATCTCTTGCGAGGTTCGACCTTTTTTTTATTCCAAATAAATTTGGAATCTACTTACAAGTCAAATTTAATTCCTTGTGCCAATGGCACTTCTTTGCTGTAGTTAATCGTATTCGTTTGGCGACGCATGTATGCTTTCCATGAATCAGAACCTGATTCGCGACCACCACCTGTTTCTTTTTCACCACCGAAAGCACCACCGATTTCTGCACCAGAAGTTCCGATGTTGACATTGGCGATTCCACAATCTGAACCAGCGACTGAAAGGAAAGCTTCCGCTTCTCTCAAGTTGTTGGTCATGATAGCAGATGAAAGTCCTTGTGGCACATCGTTTTGCATCGCAATTGCATCTTCCAATTTATTGTATTTCATCAAGTACAAAATCGGTGCAAACGTTTCGTGCTGAACGATTGGCATTTCGTTTTTCACTTCTGCGATACATGGTTTTACGTAGCAGCCACTTTCGTAACCTTTACCCGAAAGAACACCTCCTTTCACAATCATTTTACCGCCTTGTTTCTGTATTTTTTCAATAGAAGAAAGGTAAGCTTTCACTGCAGCTTTATCAATCAATGGACCAACGTGCATATTCTCATCTAATGGATCACCAATTCTGATTTGCTTATAAGCAGCTGCCAATTTCTTTTTAGCCTCAGCATATCTGCTTTTGTGAATGATAAGACGACGTGTACTCGTACATCTTTGTCCACAGGTTCCAACTGCACCAAACAATGCGCCAGTCAATACCACGTCCATGTCTGCATCTTTAGAAACGATGATAGCATTGTTACCACCCAACTCCAAAAGACTACGGCCTAAACGACCTGCAACTTCTGCTGCAACAATCTTACCCATGCGAGTACTTCCTGTCGCAGAAATCAAAGGCAAGCGTTTATCTTTCGTCATCATCTGACCTACTTTGTAATCTCCGTTGATAACACAACAAACACCTTCTGGGACTTTATTAGCCTTCAATACTTTTGCCATGATGTTTTGAACAGCCACTGAACACAAAGGTGTTTTTTCAGAACCTTTCCAAATACAAACATCACCACTAATAAAAGCCAACATTGCATTCCAAGCCCAAACTGCTACCGGAAAGTTGAAAGCAGAAATAACTCCAACAATACCTAATGGATGCCATTGCTCGTACATACGGTGACTCGGTCTTTCTGAGTGCATCGTATTACCATATAATTGTCTTGACTGACCAACTGCAAAGTCACAGATGTCAATCATTTCCTGAACTTCGCCGTAGCCTTCTTGTAAACTCTTCCCCATTTCGTAAGAAACCAATTTACCGAGCGGCTCTTTGAACTTTCTCAATTCATCACCCATCTGACGAACGATTTCGCCACGCAACGGAGCAGGCTTGGTTCTCCAAACCTTAAAAGCAGCTTGTGCTTTTTTTACGGTTTCTTCATATTCTTTAGGAGTCGTTTTGCTAACGCTACCAATAAATTCACCATCGACTGGCGAATTGGATTTAATGTATTTGCCAGAGTTGGTGCTTTTGACACCAGTACTCGTTCCAGCATTCTTACTTTCTAATCCAAGTTGTTCTAAAAAATCTTTTTTCATTGTCATTATTAAATTTAGGTTGCAAAGATACTCGTTTGATACAAAGTTGTTTAAAAATGGATTTCAACTTTATAGTCGATATAGTAAGAAAAGATTCAATTTATACTAAAATAAATAAGTACCCTAATACAACTAACCAATTATAGGGATATATTTTTATTAAAAATTTAGTATTTCTTGCTGTTTAATATGAAAATACCTACTTTTGGGGATATAAAGAGAAACGCTTTCAACAAACTCCCTTCCCCTTTTTATCCCACAAGCTGATTTATACGTGTTTTTCAGATCCCTTTAGATCTAATTAAATCGTATTTAAATCATACTATTTCATTTAAAGGAAATTCCCCCTTTAACATCTTTGAGAAAATTCATGATTGTTGAATTCGTTGCAGGCTCTAAAAAGCCCTAAGACTTATTTGATAAAAAAATGAACATAATGAATGCACCCACAGCATTTGATTTTACGTTGTGGGGCAAATTGCAAACAAACTAAATTTTTTTTCCCATGAATTTTGAAAAAATTCGGGTAGTCATCGCTGATGACCATCCAATCGTCTCCGCAGGTGTAACAGCCTTGTTGGCCAAAGATGAAAAGAAAGAGTTAATAGGCTCTGTTTCGTCTGGCAAAGAACTTATCAAATTACTTTCACAGCAAAGAGCAGACATTCTACTTTTGGATTTGAATATCCCAGGTGAAGATTTCGCTCTTACTATCAAAAAACTGAAGGAAGTACATCCTTTTCTACGTATTGTAGCATACACCTCCTACAATCATCCTGATCTTGTTAAGTCTGTTGTTGATTTAAAAATCGACGGTTTCTTATTGAAGAACTCTTCGAAAGATGACTTCTTAGAAGCATTGGAACAAGTTAAGGCAGGTGAATTCTTTATGAGTAAAGAAATTCGTTTGGCTAATCAGAAACCAATGAAAGAGAAAATCTTGGTGGATGGATTCCAAAAGAGACTTTGTTTATCTCGAAGAGAACAAGAAATTTTGAGATACATCAGTAGAGGTTTCACGAGTCAAAGTATCGGTAATGCATTGTACATCAGTCGATACACTGTTGAGACTCACAGAAAAAATATTTTAAGAAAACTAAACTTCAACTCAAGTACAGAATTAGTAAAATTTGCAGTTGAACAGGGGCTTGTATAAAAACATTGAAATACTCATTTTATGGAGTAAAACATTTACCTAAGTTTTAAAATCGAGTCATTGAGATATATTTCGCACTAAGGCATCACAACCGCGAAATATTCGAAAATG
>CALHBQ010000248.1 GCA_937930815.1 uncultured Saprospiraceae bacterium
TGAACCATTTTCCTCAAAGAAAACATAAGAAGGGTTATGAAACAAAACCTCTTCTCTCATATCTGGGTTTTCTTTAAAATATTTCTTAACGCCATCAATTGAGACACTTCCGCCTTTTTTAATCAATTGATTTTCAATTAAGTAGCGTTCAATACTTTTATATCTATGACGATTACTTCCATCAAAACCTAAATAAGTGGTTTCGCCATTAGGATATTGAACAAAACCAGATCCTTGAACTTGCATGTAATAAACATCTTCAGGGTATTTAGCAAACGCCACCTCACTTCCTGTCCCTTCCAATGCTTGAATTGACCCATCAATCTCTGCTCTCGAAGGTAATTGTCCTTCCCAACCATTTGGATATCTATAAATCGGATGATTAAAGTCTGGTGTCCTCACGGAACTTGCTTCAATTATTGGTGTATAGTAACCAGTGAAATAAACGCTTCCTTTCTGGTCTCTACCATCCAATTGAAATCCATCAATATAATTTTTGAGTTCAGAAGGATTCTCCTTAAAATTTAGAAGCATATTTACAACAGATTCCATCTCGTTTAGAGAGAGACCGATGTTATCTAGTTCAAAATATTCAGGCTGCCTTAATTTCTTAAGTAATTTGATTTGATTTTTTAGTCCTTGGATAAGTTGATCATCTATTTCGGGCATTTTGATATCATCGAGAGAAGCTAAATTATAGGTACTCCCGAGTTCATATGCAGTTTTGTCTTTACCGTTTCTGAATAAGTTAGAATTAACTTCAACCTTGGGCTTTGGAACTTCGATAACTGGGTTATCGATGTGTGTTACACAAAGCTCATCTTGTACCTTGTTGAAGCAGCCTGTTGCTAATAAAACGATAGTAAATAGAGTTAATAAAAACTTCATAGTGGTGGATTAAGGACCCAAAGCATAGTCCCCACGAACAATATTTTATAGTGTGTATGAAGAATGAAGTTAGTAATTTCAATTAATTAGTTATTAAAAAATTACTTACAACATAGCGGTAGGAAATCTCAAGTTCATGGGAATAAAAAAAACTTTGGGGGTTTTTAAATTATGTTCATGTAAAATACTAAAAAGGGAAATTCAAGGATTATGCCAAAAAATATTAATATGTTTTGAAATCAAAAACAGCAACTTAAACATTACTGAATATGTCTATTTCAAAATTCGGCGCAAAATTAAGATCATTGAAAGCACTTTGTTGTTAACGGAAGGCTAATGAATATTAACTATAAGTAAAGAAAAAATGCCTTCCAAATCGAGTTACGATGGAAGGCATTTTTTGTTACAAAGGGTAAAACAAAATATTTTACAACCCTTTTACAGTATTTATCACATTAGCAGCAACTTTGTATGGGTCAGCATTTGATGCAGGACGACGGTCTTCCAACCATCCCTTCCAGCCAGCTTCTACTGCTGCAATTGGGATTCTGATTGATGCTCCACGGTCAGAAACACCATAAGAAAACTTATTGATTGCTTGTGTCTCGTGCAAACCTGTTAATCGTTGGTCATTGTCTGCGCCATAAACAGCAATCGCATCTTTAATCCTTTTCTTTGGTCTGAATCTTTCACAGATTTCTTCAAAAACTTCTTTTTTGCCGGAAGTCCTCAGAGCTGTATTCGAAAAGTTTGCATGCATTCCTGAACCATTCCAATCACCTTTCACTGGTTTTGGATGTAGGTTGATACGAACGCCATATTTCTCTGCAACTCTTTCCATCAAGAATCTTGCAGCCCAAACTTGGTCTCCAGCCTCTTTTGCTCCTTTTGCAAAAACTTGATATTCCCATTGCCCTTTCATTACTTCAGCGTTGGTTCCTTCAATGTTGATGCCTGCTTCGATACACATTTCCATGTGCTCTTCTACGATTTCTCTACCAACGGCAAACTCAGCACCTACTGAACAGTAGTAAGGACCTTGTGGCGCAGGGAAAAATCCTTGTGTAGGAAACCCTAATGGCGAGTGATGCTCAATATCCCAAAGAACATATTCTTGCTCAAATCCAAACCAAAAATCATTATCATCATCATTAATCGTTGCGCGTCCGTTGGAAGGGTGCGGAGTGCCATCTGCATTCAAAACTTCGCAAATAACCATGTAACCATTTTCTCTTAACGGATCAACAAAAAGCCTTACTGGCTTCAACAAACAATCGGAGGAATTTCCCTTTGCCTGTTCAGTTGAAGAACCATCAAATGCCCACATCGGACAATTTTCGACTTTTCCTTTCCATTTTTTGTCATCAATGATTTTGACTTTGTTTCTCATACTTTGGGTTGGCTTGTAACCATCCAACCATACATAATCAAGCTTAATTTTTCCCATGATTTAATTAAATGTTTGATTTGAAATTTGATAAAATACAAAAGCGGTCAGAGAAACCTGCGTCCGCTGACCGCTTTCGTTAAATGATATAATTAAGTTTATTTTTGTGCAAAATTTTAGATAAATCTATCATTGTTTTTATTTGCTGATACAAAGATTTGACTTATAATTTAGTTTTTCAAATTTTGAAATTTACAAAAAACACATATCAATCAGCCAGATATCATCGCAAACAAAATATTATTTTATTTTTTAATTTGTTTTCTTTTATAAATTGGGCAATCAAGTGTTTTTTTAATTAAAAAGTAGGATTAACCAAGACCAACTGCCTTCATATTATAAAATTAAAAATCTTACATTTATCAGTAATTATATTGTTTTATTGGCCATTTGATCAAAATTGAGTTCAAAAATTAAAAAATGTATCAAAAAAAGATTTGGATATCAGCCGTTTTCATTTCCCTCTTCGGACATTTTTGTCATGCTCAAACCGATTCTATCTCAACTGAACTCCCAAGTCAAATTGAAGAAATTATTGAAAATTTTGCAATTGAATCTGAGGCAGATTCAGATTTTGACTTTAACGGATTGACGGATGTGTTCCAAGATTTGATGAGAAATCCAATCAATATTAATTCGGCAACTTATGAAGAATTAGACTTCGGAGTGCTTTCTCCTTTTCAAATTCAAAACTTACTTACCCATCGTAAAAAGAATGGAAATTTCATTGAACTCTATGAACTTCAATCAGTCAATGATTTTGATTTAAAAACGATAAAAACAATTCTTCCTTTTTTTAAAATTGGAAATAATGACATTATCAAAAGAAATTTAAATGCAAAAGTTATATTAGAAAATGGAAATTCAGAGTTACTCACACGATGGACAAGAATTTTGCAACCTCAAATAGGGTATCAAGATATTGAAAACGGATATTTGGGAGATCAGAACCAATATTTTCTAAAATATAAATGGACTTCCTCCAATAGAATTCAAGCTGGTCTTACTGCAGAAAAAGATAGAGGAGAAGAATTCTTTTCAGGTTCTAATAAAAACGGGTTTGACTTTTACTCTGCTCATTTATATTTAAAAAACATTCACCCCAACATTAAGGGAATTGCGTTGGGTGATTTTGGGGTTTCTTTTGGTCAAGGTTTGATTTTACGTACTGGTTTTGCGAGATCAAAAGGTTCCAATGTTTTGAATATTAAAAACACAACAAAAAAACTAAAACCTTACTCCTCGGTCAATGAATTTTCTTTTTTCAGAGGCGCTGCATTTGATTTAGATTTCAAAACTATTAATCTCACAGGGTTCGTTTCAACAAGACAAATTGATGGAAATATTATTGAAAGTGGCATCAATGATTTGGGGGACACTACCCTTTTCATTTCCTCGTTTTTAGCATCAGGTTTTCATCGAACTGAGTCGGAAATTGAAGATAAAAAAAGCGCTCAACAAAACTCTGTAGGATTTAGCCTCGGCTACAAAAGGAACAATTTTAGAATTAATGGTAACTTTATTTACGATCGATTTGACCAATCATTTGCGCCTTCATCTGACCTTAGCAACTTATATCGTTTCAGTGGCCAAGAAGTTTATAATTCAAGTTTAGATTATAGTTATTACTTCGGAAACATGCACCTATTCGGAGAGGCGGCAATGGATGCAAATCAAAATTTAGCCTATTCAAATGGATTGCTTTTAGGTTTGGGAAAATATGCCAATGCCTCCTTCCTGTTTCGGCATTTTGACAAAGCATTCTTTTCACTGAATGGGCAACCGTTTTCTGAAACACGACGCACAAATAATGAGACCGGTTTGTATTCCGGGATTTCAATTAAACTTATCAAAAATTTAAAATTTGATGCCTATTTTGATCTATGGCAACACAAATGGCTTCGTTCGAGAGCAGATGCGCCAAGTGTTGGAGAGGAGTGGCTGGCCAAACTTTCCTATATTTTTTATAAAAAAGGAGAAATTTATCTTCAATATAGATCAGAAACGAAAGGGATTAGTAATCAAGAATTTGATACCAATTTTGCCTTAGTTTTACCCAGAAAAAGAGAATCTTTTAGAATTCATTTTGCTCATAAATTAAATAAACAATTTGAATGGAGAAATAGAGCAGAATGGTCATTTAACAAAAACAACGATAATGATAAATCTCATGGATTTTTGATTTACCAAGACTTGATATGGACTGTTCCAAATTTCCCGTTAAGGGTAAAATCAAGAATTTCTTATTTCGAAACAGATGATTTTGATTCCAGAATTTACACTTATGAAAACGACGTTTTAAATTCTTTCTCTATTCCTCCATACTTTGATCAAGGCAGTCGGTTTTATATTTATTTGCGATATACTGGCATCAGAAATATTTCAATTGAAGGCAGATTTGCCAACACCTTCAAAGACATCAAAGATGGCTTTGGCTCTGGAAAAGAATTGATCGAAGGAAAAAATAAATCAGATGTAAAAGTCCAAATGAAGTGGAAATTTTAGACCGCTATTCTAATGCCTCCATTTCAAAAATTCCATTGATACTATCTTCTATTTGACCTTCCCCTACTATTTCGACTACCCCTTGTTCTTTTCCCAATTTAATAATCTCAATACCTTGCCATTTTTGACCGCATACCTGATGAATTTTTGCAAATGCTCCAACGATTAATTTCCCACCTGGTTCTATTACTATTTTTCCTTTAGGAGGCATAGATAGTCTGCACCACAATTTCAAAACGCCTCCATTTTTTATTATCAAATTACCTTCTAAATCTTTTTTACATTTCCATTCAATGGAATCCGAAATTGTTATTGATTTATCAACATTGAGTCGGCACCAGTTATCAACCAGAAACTTTCTTGCTAAAGAAGTGGAAGTTGCCATTCTCATTTGGGATTTTCCAATTTGACATGGTGTCCAAGCTCTCATGTTCGAGTTATAATCCATGATGTTGTTGGATTTCACATCGAGCGAATGTTTAGGCGTATCATCACAACCATCATTGTATCCCCAAGCATGAACCAAACTATATATATGACCAACTTCATGGTTAAAAGTGCCTGCTGCCTCCCAAGGCTTCAAATTAAAATCACCAAATGTCCACATCATTTTGATAAAGTTCCGCAACGCTACTCCGCTAAGGCTCGGACCATAAGTTTTTGACTTTACACTATCTGGATGATGAGGGCTCAGAAATATATTTAGTACTGTATCTTTTTGAATACCATACTCCTCAAACATATCCCGTTTATAAAGCGTAGAATTCTTCCCTTTTTTTACAGAATAACAACACTTGGAATCAAAGTGAAAATAAATTCCATCATCCTGTGGGTCGTTTGGTCTTCCAACCAATTTGTACCGATGTTGTATGGGTAGTTTGGGGATAGCATTTTCTTTAGGTAGTCTCGAAGGGACATTATTCATCAAAGCTTCCTGAGCTCCATAATACATCGATTTGATCCATTTACGAGCAACAGCTTCATCAAAGTCTACAGGGACTTCTGAAGGCATCATGTAATGAAGGTTGATATTGATATACTTCATTGGAGTATGATCTAAATGACTCGTATCCGGAACATAATTGTTGGGATTGTTACACGGAGACCGATAAGTTTCTTTTTCTCTTGGAATTCTAATAATATCAGCTTCAGACGCCATAAAAGTTTGAATCTTCGGCGTGCAACTTGCAAAGCAATAAAGAGTAAAAAAGAAGATTACTATTCTAAACATAGGATGGAATGTAAATTATTCGTTGAAATCATAAAAAAAATTAGAAAGATAATACCTTTGACCTCGTTATCGTTTTTATGTAACTTAAAATTGGGGGTCAAAGTTATTCCCAAAGGCTTAATTTTAAACTTGGAACGAGGTTTGTCAAATAGGAGTTGGATTACTTGTCTAAAAAATTGCAAAAATAATATCCTCTCCTCCATTTTGCGCCTGGTAAACACTCATGCAAACTATATAATTCCCAGCATATGAATCATATTTTCGACATAAAAGTCATTCTCAGTATTTTCCTGTTTAGTCTATTTTTGAGCTTAAACGCACAAACTTCGAGAGGAAACTACAACTTTCTTGGTTTTGAACAAAAACCATACTTTTTTGGAATTACGCTCGCCTCCAATACAGCGGATTACCAAATTTTCTATTCAAAAAATTTCATTCTAAACGATAGTATAAGAAGAGCAGAGTCTATTACTGGTCCAGGTTTCAATTTAGGAATCGTAAGTAATCTTAAAGTAGGTGATTATTTTGATTTTAGGTTTTTACCTACCCTTTCTTTTGCGGAGAGAAATATCAATTACTCCGCTCCAAAGGACGTGAGAGAACCTTACAGTCGGAGAATTGAATCTGTTTTTGTTGAATTTCCATTTCACGTTCGTTACAAATCAGCTCCTTATCGAGACAAAAGAGCATTTGTTATCGCTGGTGTAAAATATGCCTTCGATGTAGC
>CALHBQ010000249.1 GCA_937930815.1 uncultured Saprospiraceae bacterium
TCCACAATTTAGTGTTTTTAGAAGAGGACTGAATTTGTTTAGAAAATATTTTAAAAATAAAATTTTTGACCCGATTCTCAGGATTTTTGAACGCGCGTTAATCCGATTAATTAAAATTCCAAAAATCATCGGGTAGAGTAAAGAATATCAAGTCTCACTGCAAATTTCGTTTTAAAAGCTTCAAGAATTACATCTTGAAGATCTTCACGAAATTCAGTGACTTCTTCTTTTGACAGATTCCCACTTTCAATCCCTTCTCGCATTCCTGCAATTTCCTTACTTAGTTTATCAAAAACTTTTTTAGGGTTTATATTCATTTTCATTGAAGAAGTTTATCCCTACGCTGCTAAATTTTGCGAATTAAGTTTCCATTTTTCCAAAACAAATTCAGTTAAAATAGGAATAAACTCCGCATCTACATCAGAAGGAAGTGAGTTCAGCATTTTCACCAAAGCATCCCTCAAGGAGATGTCGGGCTGGTCTTCAAGCAAGAACCTTAACTCAAAATTGATTTTAGTTTTACACGCTTCTAAAACTAAATTATCAAAATCTTTAGTGATTCTTCCAATTGCCTCATTTGATAAATTCCCATTATTGACTGCCTCAACAACTTTTGCAAGATCGTCGGATTTTAAATTTTCGATGGCGTCTTTTATTTTATTACTCTTTTTCATTTTTCTTTAATTGTTTTCTCCAATAAATATACTCATCCAAAGTCTGATTTATTAAATCTCGAACACCCTTATTACCTAAAATATCAATATACTCTTGCTCGTACAATTTAAGTAAGGTTAACGTGTCCATTTTGACTTTTAATATATTCCGAATTTCTTTTTCGGTCAATTTTGACATAGTATGCTGATTTTCGTTTTCTTAGTTCAAATATACAAAACAAATACTTTCAAAAACCAAACTATTCAAATTTTGAGTAATGAATTTTCTCCCTACCTTCACTCGAAGAGTGATAAAATAAAATGATCAACTTCTCTAAAAAAAAAACTTATCAAACTTAAATAATTACCAATATGGAACCGGATTTCACAAAAATGACTGCAACTGAATTCGAAAGAGGTAATACCATTCTTTGGGGTGCTTTGATTGCGGGCTGTATAATGATTTCGATAGTTTTATCATCTATGCAATACCAAGATCCAAGTTTCTATGATTACGAAAATTTCTATAGAAGCCCATTTATGTGGTTTGCTTCATTTATGGCTTTGATTGGATATTATTTTGGCAATTTACTTTACAAGAGAAAAGCAACAGAAGGTGCAAAGCTTTCAACTTTGAATGAAAAAATCATTGAATTTAGAGGTTCATTTATTTTAAAAGCTGCTTTAATAGAGGGGCCAACTTTGATTTCCATCATATTTTTGATGATTGATCAAAATGTGTATTTTTTATGTATCGCTGCAATTTTGTTGATTGCTCAATATTTGAATCGTCCGACGAATGAGCGATTTTTCAATGACTTTAAACTGACGAGTGCTCAAAAGCAAGAATTTTTAGCGAGAACTTAAAGTTGAATTTCCTCGCTTTTAAAAAAGACCTTCCTATTTTGCGGTTCATACTAAAAAGAGAATGTCAGAAATCAATAAACAACCGCTGGAACTCAATGCTGCTTTTAAGGAAGCATTGGATAGAATGGAAAAAACGAGGGAGAATATTTTCATCACCGGAAAGGCCGGGACTGGAAAATCTACCCTTTTAAAACTTTTCAAAAGAACTTCTCGAAAACGATTGGTAGTGCTTGCGCCAACGGGCATCGCTGCGCTCAATGTGGGAGGTCAGACGATACATTCTTTCTTTGGTTTTCCTCCAAAACCACTTCATCCCAAAGACATCACCAGAAGACGGAATCATAATTTATATAAAAAACTGGATATCATTATCATTGATGAAATATCAATGGTTCGTGCTGATTTGTTGGATACTATTGATATTTTTCTTCGAATAAACCGCGAAAATCAAGAACCCTTTGGTGGGGTTCAAATGATATTTTTCGGAGATTTATTTCAATTGCCCCCCGTTGTTTCCAATCAAGTGGAAGCCCTTTTGTTTCAAGGTCATTATGAAACCCCTTATTACTTTTCGGCCAAATGTTTTGACACAGGTTTTGAAATGGCGTTTTTGGAACTCAACAAAGTTTACCGCCAAGAAGGAAGGCATTTCTTGAGATTACTGGAAGCAGTACGAACCAATCGAGTAGATTACGATGATTTGGATGATTTGAATGAGCGATATGATCCAGATTTTAACCCGCCCTATTTTTATATCACGCTCTCCCCTCGGAATGCTTTGGTAGATCAAATTAATGACGAAAAGGTAAAGCAACTGGATTCAGAAGTCTTTTTTTATAATGCAGAAATAAAAGGAAGGTTTGATGCCAATCGCTACCCAACGGAAGAGATATTGCAATTGAAAGTAGATGCACAAGTGATGTTTGTAAAAAATGACCCAGAACGTGCTTTTGTAAACGGTTCACTTGGAAGAATCGTAGAACTTTCAAGGAATAAAATAAGAGTCGAAATTGAAAAGGACGGTCAATCAAAAATAATTGATGTCAAAAAAGTTGAGTGGGAAGTTCTGAAATACAAGGAATCAATCGCAGAGGCCAACAAAATCGAAACAGAAACAGTTGGGACCTTCAAACAATACCCGATAAAGTTAGCTTGGGCGATTACTATTCATAAAAGTCAAGGAAAAACCTTTGATCGAGTCATCATCAATATGGGGCGAGGTGCATTTGCTCCCGGGCAAACTTATGTCGCATTGAGCCGATGTCGCACATTGGAAGGCATTGTTTTGAAACAAAGACTCACTCCTCGCGATATAATGACTGACGAAAGAATCGTCCAATTTTATGAGACAAATTTTTGAAAAAAAATCTATTTCATAGAAGTGAGTTGTATTTTTGAAATAGAGGCGAAAAGAAGATGAAATTGGTTCTGAAGAAGCCAAAAACCAAATGCATAATGAATTATGGATTTGGTTTTTGGAGAAATCAGGTTCAGTTTCAGTTTTTTTGCAGCTTATTTGAAAAGTACAACTCACTTCTGTAAATTGGGCTCGATTCATTCAAAAAAATCAACTTCAATCATTTAAAATCACAATATCATGGCAAAATCACGTAAACAAGCTCGAAAAGAATCTCGTAATAAAAAAGAAGAGAAAAAATTCTTTACAGTAGTGGCCATTGCAACTATCGTTGTTCTAATTCTTTTGTTCTTTATTTTTAAGAATTAGAAAAAGATACGAAATGCATTTACGGGTTTCGAGTTATGTCTATGTAACTCGAAACCCGTTTTTAATAAAAAAACATCTATGAGAATCGTCTTTATGGGAACACCAGAATTTGCTGTTCCTTCCTTAAAAATATTGGTTGAAAACGGATATGATGTCGTTGGGGTAATTACATCTGTTGACAAACCTGCTGGCCGTGGCCGTAAATTGGCTCAATCGGCGGTAAAACAATACGCGGTTGAACAAAACCTGAATATCCTTCAACCTCGTAATTTAAAAGCTCCTGAGTTTGTCGAAACGCTTCGAGCATTGAAGGCAGATTTGCAAATCATAGTTGCTTTTAGGATGCTTCCTGAGGTTGTTTGGAATATGCCACCGATTGGTACTTTCAATTTACATGGTTCACTTTTGCCAAAATATCGTGGCGCTGCGCCTATCAACTGGGCCGTCATCAATGGCGAAAAAGAAACAGGTGTTACCACTTTCTTTTTGAAACATGAAATAGATACTGGCGATGTTTTGATGCAAGAAAAACTCTCCATTGGAGAGGATGAGAACGTTGGTGACGTTTATGCACGTTTGATGGCGATGGGTGGAGAAGTCGTTTTAAAAACGGTTAAAATGATTGAAAAAGGAGGCTATGTATTAAAACCTCAGGATGATGCTTTAGTAACCAAAGCTCCTAAAATTTACGCTGAGACCTGCAAGATTGATTTTAATAACTCTACAGAAACCATTCATAATTTTGTTAGAGGATTGAGTCCCTACCCTTGCGCATGGACGACTTTGGATGATAAAAAATTAAAAATTTATCGTTCCCAAAAATCGATTGAAACGCATTCAAAAGAACCTGGAACTTTTGTCACAGATGATAAAAAATTCATGAAAATCGCTACCGCTGATGGGTTTTTAGAAATTTTAGAATTGCAGCTTCAAGGCAAAAAGAGAATGGATGTTAAAGCTTTTTTGAACGGGTATAGCTTTTTTGAATCGAAGTGATTATCCCCAATCCATTTGTCTCAATTTTCTAAATATCCATCGGAAGGAAAGAAAAATTAAGTGAATACTGATAAAGTACGTTGGAATAATTTGCCAAAAAATAACAAAAGGCAACCCAACTGCAAATCCACACTTTTGAATCTGCTGGTGCTCAGGTGGCTGATAATAAACATTTGACAGAAATATGTTTACAATTGGCATTAGGAAGCAGACTGCTAAAATTATAGGTAAAATAAATTTTATCCAATTGGGTCTTTTCCACGAAAGAAAAATATAGAAAAAAAATTGAATGAATGGTAAGCCATAAATATTAATTGAGAGCAACATTTAGTTGTGTTTTTATTCCAATTAAATTATAGTTTATTCACAATCCGTACGTTTCAATTTTCTAAAAATCCATTTGCAAGCAAGGAAAATCAAGTGAATTCCTACTAAGCAAATTGAGAAAAATAATGAATAAACATATAGAGGTGAATCAGTAGCAGATGCGCATTTTGGCAATTCAGATTCTTCAATTGGCTCGTAAAAGTAATTTGATAAAACCATGTCTAATATTGGCAAAAGGAAACAGATTCCTAAACTAAGCGGCACTATAAATTTTACCCAATTGGGCTTTTTCCATGAAAATATAAAATATGAAAACACCTGAATGAATAGTAAAAGGTAGAAGGTGATTTTTAGCATCTTTTTAGTTTTTTTTAGAAAGATGCAAATAGGGCTAAAAATGATGTATCAATAAAAAATTACTGTACCTCCGTTCTAAAAAACTTAAACTGCCCGTCTTTGAAAGTCAAATTGAGCAAGCCTCTATTTTTCAACCAATCAAGGGTGTCTTCTCCCAAAAATCCTTTTCTCCAGCCAGTTTCTAAAATTGAATCGAAGTATTCAGGGTTTTGCTTCATTTTTTTCATAACAGAACGAGGAATCACGATATCATGCGCCATTTGTTCATCCATGCACCGGAGATGAATCATCTGATCCAATATTTTAGTTAGCAATTCTTGACGCGGATCAACCTCAATTCGAACTGTTTTATTTCCTAATATCGCTTCTTCTTCTGGAGTAATCGGATCTTCAAAAAGTTGCATGACCAAATCACCTCTTTTCGATATGAATTTTTCAGAAATACGTCGATTTTGAATTAATGATTGACGTCCACCACCAATTGCTCGAGTGAGCATTCCAATGTTTTTGGATTGATAAATCATTTCTTTACTGTAATTCAAGCGCTCTGCTTCTGCCCTTCTCCATCTAAGAAATCGCAAAAGAAACAACTCCTGTTTCTTTTCTAATTTAGGACGAAGATTACTGTCCAAAAAGTCTTTGTCAGGATCTTGATGATAGTGGCTTTCTTTTGTTAAGACTTCGCATTCTTCAAGAGCCCATTCCTTCCTACCCAGTTTCTCCAATTTTTCAGTCATGGAGTTGTACAATTCTTTCAAATATAAAACATCTCGAACCGCGTATTTCAATTGTTTTGGGCTCAATGGTCGTTTTTTCCAATCCGTAACCGTAAATCCTTTATTTAAAAATAAATTCAATTCACCAGCAACAATTTTCCCAAAAGATGCTGGGTAACTGTATCCGATAAAAGAGCCCAATATTTGTACGTCCACTACATTTTTAGGAAGAACATTGTACTGTTTGTACAAAATTCGATAATCGTTTTCACCTGCATGCGTTATTTTCAAAACAGCAGGGTCTTCGATTTTTTTTAATAAAAAATCAATGGAGATGTCTTTTAGATAGTCGAGAATGTAGATTCCATGCTCTGTTGCCACCTGAATCAAACATAATTCAGTAAAAAACCGTCGTTCTCCAATAAACTCCGTATCAAAGCCTAACCAATCAATTGAT
>CALHBQ010000250.1 GCA_937930815.1 uncultured Saprospiraceae bacterium
AAACCCGATTTTCCAAAATGGAGAATCGGGTTTTCTATTTTAAATAAGTATGCCTGTGTGTTTTGATTTGTTCTTATCTTTGTGGAAATTAGAAAATTCATGTCAAACCTTTTCTCTGAATTCACTCCTGCAACCAAACAAGATTGGCTCAATAAAATTGAGAAAGAACTGAAAGGCAGACCTTTCAAAGAATTGCAGTGGAAACTGGACGAATTAGGTATTGTAGAACCGTTTTACATGGCAGAAGATGCCAAACAAACGAGTCCGATTCGGATGCCTTTGGAGTGTAAAATTGGAGAGACCACTTTCGTGGAAAAAGCAAAAGAAGCCAACGAAAACTTGATGGAAGGTTTAACCAACGGCGTCAATGCTCCTGGTATTCACTTTTCCAGAAATCCACAATTAAAAACCTGGGAAGCACTTTTTGATGGCGTGCAGGCTGATTGGATTGAAACGAATTTTTATTGGAAAAATGCGACTTGGAAAGATTGGAATTCGATACTTCAGGAGTTTCAAGATTATAACCTTTCAAAAGAAAAACCGCTGGCGGATATAAATGGAGCCATCCATTTTCAACCAAAAAAAGAAGACTACCCTACCCTCGCTACTGACTTGAAAAAGTGGGAAACGATTTTTCCGTTTTTCAAATTCATTACCATTGATGGCAAACCAGATTGGAAAGGAAAAGAGCAAGTTATTTCTGAATTAACTGCAATTATAAAAAAAGGAATTGAAGTCTTAGATAATCTAACCGAGGCTGGAATTGATGCAAAAACAATAGCTGACAACCTCCAATTCTCCATCAATATCGGAACGAGTTATTTTATTGAAATTGCTAAAATGCGTGCTTTGCATTTGCTTTGGGCCAATGTTTTGAAAACATATAAAGTTGATGTTAATTCGGTAAAAATTGACGTCGCCTTCGCTCCTCAAACACAAGCCGAAAACCCAAACACCAATATGATAAAAGCCACCACAATGGCAATGTCCGCTCATATTGGAGGTGCTTCTCGGTTGACGGTTACCCCTTCGCATGACAATGCATTCGGAAGACGAATTGCCAGAAATGTCCAACATTTATTACAAATGGAAAGTCATTTTGGAAAAGTCAATGACCCGTCGGCAGGTAGTTATTATATTGAAACGTTGACGCGAAAAATGGTGGAAGATGTTTGGGGAAAGTTGAACTGAGAATGACAAGCTATATTTTAGTCGCTTCTCACCTTCTTTTCTTTTTTCAGTAGTATTGAATTATTCTTTTCTCTATCGTTCTTAAATCTTTAAATTTTGGATTCGTTTGAATTCGCGAAATCCAATTCCCAACCTCATCGTATTTATAATCGATAAAATTTTCTACATACTTTTCATTTGAATCTGTTTTTACGATTAGAGATGGTGCACTGTTCTCCTTATAAAATCTTTCTTCCGTGAAACTCCAAATATTTTCGTCTTTTGCTTCTCCAATCACTTTTTTCACTCGATTTTCTTCGTCCCATTCATAAGTGAATTTATAGATGATTTCATTTGACTTTAAATCCTTACTTTCTATTGTACTTACTTTGAATAATTGATGTGAAATATAAAACTTATCCTCTAAAAACTTTTCTTTTTTCTTTCCTGAGAAACGAATTCTCTTTACAAGTCCATTTTCATAATAGTAATCAAATCCATTTAACAATTCATCTTCGCTAAAATTTCTTTCAGATAGTATCATACCATTTTTACCAAATATAATTTCTTCTGATCTCTCAGAAATTGCACCGGAAGTATTTATTGCTGGTTTCCATTCAACCCCTTTGTAGAATTCAGTTATTTGCGTTTTTACAACCGATCTTGGGTTTCCCTTTAGGTTTTTAAAATCCCAACCCGTTATTTTTCCACATCCTGAAAGAATTACAGTTGTAAAAGAAAATACAACTAAAATCTTAAAAAAATTCATAATTTCATTTTGTGTCTTGAAGAATAGTTTTCTACGCGTTACCCTTCGGCTACGCTCAGGTTACAGATTTTTATCAATTTCGCTTATCCTCTCCCCAACTCAATTTACCTCTTATCGTTTTCAAAAATCCGTGTTCTGGAATAGAAACTAAATTGACTTTAAAATCTGCTTTTCGCACTGCGATTTGATGAGATGCCGTAATCGTTTCCCATCGCGAATCGAGTGTACAAAGGAAATTATCTGTCCGTCCTTCTACTTCAAAAGAAATGATTGAATCATCTGAAATGACTACTGGTCGCACATTCAAATTATGTGGGGCTACGGGCGTAATGACGAAGTTTCCAGAGTCAGGAAAAAGAATCGGCCCACCACAACTCAACGAATAACCCGTCGAACCAGTTGGCGTTGAAACGATAATTCCATCCGCCCAATAAGTATTTAAGAATGCACCGTTGATAAAAGTTTTCACCGTAATCATGGAAGAAGTATCCCTTTTCAAGAGCGTCATATCATTGAGAGCAAAAGGTATATCACCAAAAACTGGAAGATTGCAATCGAGTTTTAAAAGCGTACGAGTATCAAGGGTAAATCTGCCATTTTTCAATGAAGTGATTACGCTTTCAAAATTAGCTTTTTCGATAGATGCTAAGAAACCGAGGCGACCGAGATTGACACCAAGTATTGGAACGCTGCTTTCTCTAATCATCGTCGTCGCTTCCAGAATAGTCCCATCGCCACCGAGCGTAATCACAAAATCCATATTCTTAACCGCAAAATCTTTGTACCCATCAAACCGACCCACATCACGGTGAAAGTTGATTTTTCCATTCATTCCCAACAGATAATCTGTGTAAATGAATGTGTTGATATTTTGCTCATGCAATACATCAAATACCGTCTGAATAAACGGTAAATCTTTCTCCTTCACTTTCTTTCCAAATATGACTACCTGCATGATAATTGAAGTTGAACGTTGAACGTTTTAGGTTGAAAGTTTCGCGTGCTACTTAGAACTTTCAACCTAAAACTTTCAACTCTTTTATTAAAACCCTAATTGGGTACGAATAAACAAGCCACTCTCCTGTTCTCCATTAAAACTATACTCAAATATAAACACTTTGTTATAGTATAAAACTAAATTCACACCAACTCCGTACCCCACAAGCATTTTATTTGAAAACGGGTTATTATCTGCAAAAGATGGATTATTCGCATATCCCCCATCACCAAATGTAGTTAAATATATTTTTACCGGAACTTCTCTAAATGCTTTAATCGGCATGGAGCTACCCATGTTAAATTCTTTATTGAACAACTCATAACTCAATGTATTTCTGGAAAGGAAAAAGTCAATTCCATCAATCACATAAAACTCATACCCTCTCACAAATGAACTTCCAAAACCCAATCCACGACTATTAAAAAATGGTTGTTTGGAGCGAATCAAAGCATTTCGACTTCTCAGATTATGACCTGAACTCCATTTTTCTGACCAAGGAAAATACTTGCTATAACTAATCGTCGTTCGCAATGTATTCAAATCATCATAGATGCCTATCCCTTCTTTTAAGGCTTCAAATGCAAAGTACGAACCCTTCGTAGCATAAGGTCGAATGTCTCGTGTATCGCGGTCAAACCGATACCTAAGACCAAAATATTTTTGATAATTTTCACCTGTTTGGAAAAAATTAATATTCTCCAATGAATCAGTGACATCAATATTATCCATAACAAATGACTCATCAATTTTGTGGCGACTAAACCAAGTTGAAAGACGATGATTCGTTTTTATTTTGGGGCGATAGGTCAGTGAAAGTTCGGTTTCGTAGCGATTGTAAATCGGCGCTTCTTCGTTTTTTCTAAAAACCTGTTTGTTATTAAACGTGTTGATTTGAATTTCCTTTTGCTCTTTATAATTGGAAACCACATCCAATCCAAGTGTCTGTTTTTTATTCAAATAAGGAAAGGTATATCGAATCTCGTATTTACGTGTATATCCAAATTGAGCATGAATTTTAAAATAATCTCTCCTTCCTGTAAAGTTGGAATGATAAAAATGCATCCCATAATTTACCCGCGAAAGGTCTCTATCAAATTCCGACCACCAGACATTGAAATTTCGATCTGCCAATTCAAAAAGCGGTAATGGATAAATGTACCATGCTTCAACCAATTTTACTTCCAAGTCAAGGTGATTGCCTTCTTTCCAATTTTTGATATTGACATTTGCCTTTGAGAAAAGGCTGGTATTCATCAAAAGTAGCCCATTGCGTTCTAACTCATCCGCTAACTTTTCGAAAGGAATTGTATCCCCTTTTTGAAAGTCTAACTCACGAAGAATGATTTTATCTAAGGTCCGTTTGTTCCCTTCGATAATGATATCATCAATCACGACAGGGAGCGCTTCTTCCTGTCCAAAGAGAGAAAGAGACGAGCCAAATAAAACCGTCAAAAGGAGTATAAATCGCATATTACTTGCAAAGAAACTAAAAAAAGAGCCTTCAAAAGTACAATACTCTTGAAGGCTCTTTTTTTAAGAAAATTTTATAATCTAAACATTCAAAAATGTCATCAACGCATCGTAGCGTTCTTTCAACGAATCAAGGTAATCTGATTCATCAAATGAAGCTTTCACTACATAATCGAATCGCTCCAAAGTCGCCAATACATTCTGAATAGAATGAGAAGACAATTTCAATGTCACATCAATTTTTTGTGAATCTGGATATGAAGTAATAAATGAACTTAAGATTTTCGTGTTTTCACCTTCAACAATTCGTGAAATTTCTGCCAACGAATAATCTCTTTTTCCAACCTCTAAAACGACAATACTTCCTGGCTCCGCAAATGAACTTGTATTGGCAAAAAAGCTCAACAAGTCATCTTGAGAAATCATACCGAGGTATTTGTTCTCATCGCTAACCACTGGAATTACTGTTAATTTTTTTTCTGCCATCAAGCGCATGACCTCGTATACGTGGTCATAACCTCTTACAAAGGCATTTTTTATCTGTAGGTCGTAAGTTTCGACGGTGTCTTCCAAATCAGTAGAAAGAATATCATCTTCACCCACAACGCCAATAAAATCATCATTCAACGTTACAACCGGGAGGTGTCTCACACCAAACAAATTCATGATGGTAAGTGCTTCGCTTCCCTTGTCTGTCAGCCCTAATGGGGCCATCGAATCGGTCAATAAGTTTTCTGCAACCATAGTCTAGTGTTTGTGTAGATCTGAGGGTGGTTTTTATAAACCCACTCAATCTCGTGTAAATAAAACGTTTTTATTTACCCTTCTGTTAGTGCGCGCCGTGTTAACACTTAGTTATTGTTTGTTGTTTGACAAAGTTTATTCAACTATCAAAGTTGATAACCTTTAACCAAACAGTTTTCTCTTCTCTTTTTGGAAACCTTCTTCTGTGAGTTGACCGCTTACTCGAAGCGCGTTCAATTTTTTAAGTTGTTCCAACAAATCAGGAGTGGATTCCAAAAGGTCATTTTTTGTTGATTCAACTTCCTTTGAAGCTCGGACTTTATATCCGTTAGCCTCAAATGTAGAGAATTCTGAATCAACCCGCAAGTATGCAAGGGCATCATGCGTCTTAATTTTATCAAAATCTGAAAAACCATTACTCACCGCATATTCAAGATGATAATATGCTTTCTCCCTATTTTCTAACAGTGATTGGCAACATGCCAAGTTGAAATGCAATGCCGGATTGTTATATTGAAATTCTAAAGCTTTCTCGAATTGATCCATTGCGCCCTCTATCTCAAATGCCTTGAATCGCTTGATTCCTTCTTTCTTTAAAATCTCTGCCATCTTTCTATTTTGTTTTAAAGAGACCGCTTTAATTTTTTTAGAATCATTATAACCAACACTATACTCTGGCGCATGTTGGTAACCTTTTACTCGTTCAAAATCAGAATCATAACGACTGTAGTCAGGTTTCGAAAAATCTATATTATACTTTTCGTCAAAAATGGATTCATTCATACCAAAAAACACAATCGCGCTAATCAAACCACTTATCCATGCAAATGGTGTCCAGCAGAATAATAAATGAGCGATGCCCAACCCAGAACGATCCAAATAAAACCAGTGCAGACCAAAGCCTCCAAGAAAAATAGCCAATAATGCCGCAACAGTTTTGTTCTTCATGTTTAAAATATTAAAGCAGTTACTCAAATTATATTGTAAAAAATTTGCGGCGCTTTTCGCACCACTTTTCGTTAAATTTTATTTCAATAACGCGGCTATTCAAAGAAAATTTGCCTCAATTTGGCACAAAAATCATCCACAAATTTATTCTACAATTCAATTTGACTAACTGCTTGCCCCAATCTAAGCTATAAGATTCTTAGAATGAAAAAATATCCACCATCCAAGGCGTTTTTCCGACGAAAATTCAATTTATACAAAAGGAATAAAAAAGTTATCGGATACTTTGAAAGTATCCGATAACCTCGCGTTTAAACCGCAAAACTTTCACCGCAAGCACACTCACGAGAAGCGTTCGGATTATTGAAAAAGAAGCCTTTTCCATCCAATCCGCCTGAAAACTGCAATGTAGAATCGAATAAGTAAAGCATGCTTTTCAAATCCGTTACCACTTTTACGCCGTTGTCTTCAAAGACTTGATCATTTTCACGTGACTCGTTGTCAAAATCCAATTTATAAGTCAATCCAGAACAGCCGCCACTCACGACTTCTGCTCGAAGAAAGTGGGTATTATCCCACCCTTCTTTTTTCTGGATTTCTAAAATTCGATTCTTTGCGATATCTGATACGTAAATATTCATTAGGCCTGCGCTTTAGGCGTATTAAAATTCATCGGAAATGGATTCGGGTCTTTGTTCTCAGCGATTTTTCCGTGCTGAGCTTCGTACTTTTGCACATTATCATTTAAAGCCATCAATAATCGCTTTGCGTGATGTGGTGTCAAAATAACTCTTGATTTCACTTTCGCCTTAGGCACATTAGGAACCAATCTCACAAAATCTAAAATAAACTCTGATTGAGAGTGCGAAATAATTGCCAAGTTTGAATATACCCCTTCTGCCATTTCTTCCGACAATTCTATATTCAATTGATTGCCTTGTGGTGGTTTAGGACTTTTTTTATCGTCTGCCATTTGTAATATTCTTTTTAGTGCATCAAAATTAATGCTTGAAGCTATTTTTAAATAACTTCTAAACTAATAACTCACAAGGTAGCCATCTTGTTTCCAGATCCGTAAAAAGTTAAGAACGAATTTTACAAGTCAACACCGTGAAGTCATCGGTAAACTTTTTAGTTCCTTTGAAGTTTTCAACAAAAATTTGAAGTAAATCGTTGAAATCATCCGCTGAATTTACTGCATTTCCTTTGACAAAATCCTCAAGTAATTCGTCAGAAAGGTAAACATCTTCTTCATTGATGAGGTCTGTCAATCCATCTGTAAAGGTGAGGATTGTTGCATCTTGTTCAATAACCACCTCCCCTACTTCGACCGAAGGTAGCTCCTCAAACATTCCAAGTATCGTCGTTCCTTTATCCAATCGAATCACTTTGCCTGCCATTGCCAAAAACGGAGGTGAATGCCCTGCATTTACATACCGAAGTATTCGCGTCTCGCGGTCAAATTCGGCTACAAAGAAGGTGATAAATTTTTCATATTTGGTCGCTCTTGCTAACGCGTCGTTTATCTCTCGAACAAAAACGTCCAAAGTATCTCTTTTGCGAATCAGGGTATGAAAATTCGCCTGAAAGTTGGCCATCAACAAAGCTGCTGCTGCTCCTTTACCCGTTATATCTCCGATACAGAAAACAAATTTCTCACCTGGAAACGCAATGTAATCGAAGTAATCGCCGCCTACTTGTGCGTGTGGTCGATAGATACTTGACAATTCGTACTTTTCACATTTATGCAATTCGGTAGGAATGAGTTGAAGCTGCATTTTCTTGGCAACTTCCATTTCTTTTCGCATTCGCTCTTGTTCCAATTGCTGATTAAACAACCGCTTATTCTCAATTGCTACCGCGATGATATTTGTAATCGTCGTGATAAATTGAACTTTATTGTAAAAGTCCTCTTCATCTGCCAATCCACCGATGAATGCATAGGCAATCGGCGTGTTTTTATGCTTAACCGGAATCACTACATCAAACTGCCCTATCAACTCGTGGTCACTATCTGTTAGTTGGTAAGTTTTATCAAACTTTTTAAATTCCTCTGAGATATTAAAATCGATATTCTTGGTGTCCACGCCATGCGAAGATGCCAATTGCCATTTATTATCTTTTCTGTAGAAAAGCGCCATTTTTTTGACGCCCATTTCCCAACCAATAAACGAACTATACATGCTAAAAAGCGCAGGTGCTTTTACGTTATCATTAATAGATTGGGTAATCGTCAAAAGGCGAGTTATCTGAAGTTGCTTCAGATTTAGTTCATGCTCAAGTTTGGCACTTTTTGACAAAGATTTTTTAATTTTCGTGAATTCTTCGGACACAACTCTGGGATTTAATTAACGAAGCC